>NZ_PCYT01000037.1:0-17174 GCF_002553735.1 Lactobacillus sp. UMNPBX17 | reverse complement strand
AGGTTTAATAATTTAATCAGAGGGCGAAAAGGTAGGTTCTTTTCGCCTTTATTTTATGCAAAAAAAGAGCCGAATCACAACGATTCGACTCTTTTCAATTTGTCAATGTCTTAACTTAATGACATTGGCAGTTTTGCGTCAGAGTCTTGTTTTATTCAAAGGGATGATTATTCATCCTTTTTCTTTTTGCGATCGGCTAAACCAAAGAGGCCTAAAACCATTGCAAGGATACCGAAGATACCAGCTTCATTTTGCTTTTTACCGGTTTGTGGTAATTCATGCTTGCCACTGTTTTCTTCAGTTTCGGCTGAAGCAGCCTTAGCTGGGGGCATTAGTTGAAGCGTATGTATCAGCACCCTTTGGTGAAATTGAATTATTGTTTCTAGCTGGAGCAGAATTATTCATATCTTCATATAAAGATGCGTTGTTTTCTTCGTAGCCCTTAATTACGGCTGGACCAGATTCAAGATCTTGATCCTTCGGAGTGGTATCGATTTCGGTATCATCTGAAGTCTCATTTGGAGTCTTGACTGGAACCTTACCTGTTGGGATCTTATCTTCAGGAGTTTCTGGAGTTACTGTGATTGTCTTGTGTTCAATTACAACAGGAATATCTGGATGTCCATTTGGTCCAAATTTCACAGTTTCAGGAACGTCTTGACCATCAACTAGCTTCCAACCTGCTGGAATTGTTGAATGAACATCAACAGTTTCATCGGTCTTACCGTCAACTTTGTCAGTCTTAATGGTTTGACCATCTTCGTCTTTGTAGATAATGTTGGTTGTTTGAGCATTTGGTGTGTAAGTGATATCAACACTTTCTGGATCAGTACCATAAGTTACAGGTTTAGTCGCTATGCTTGCAATTGTTGGAGTATATCCATCAATCGTTGGTGTAGTGAATGGTCCCCAATTTCCAGTTGACCAAGCACCATAAGTTACTTTACCAGTAACTTCGTCAACTACAGCATTTCTGTAGATCTTCGCATCCTGAGCAGTTGAAGTTCCTTCGTAACTTCCATTAATTTCAACTTTAGCTATTACATATGCAAACTGACCACTTTCGCTAACTTTGTAGTTTGGATTATCCTTTTGCAATTGCTTTACACCAGCTTGAGTTAAAGCAATGTAGTAAGTACCAGCATCGGTTGGAACTTTATCCAATTTCTTGCCATCTTTATCAACCCACTCATAATCACTAGGTGTCAAGTTAGCAACATTCAAAGTTTGACCTTCAACTAAACCAGCTGCAATAAATTGAGCATCATTATTGTCAATTGTTGCTGTTTGACCATCGTAAGTCTTACCAGGAGTGGTATTTGGCTTCATGTCTAAAGTTACGGTTAAGTCTTTTTGCTTAATTGTAAAGCTTGCATTGCTACTTAAATCCTTAGCAGCAGGAGTTACATTACCTGCACCTGCGTAATTATCAATAGCAGCTTGCAAGCGAGCGAGGCCATCAGTGCTTAGGCTAACAGTGTAGTCATCGGCCTTAGCTGAATTATTTTCAATGGTGTAGTCACCTGCATGTAACTTGTAAGTATCATGCTACCTGGGAAAGTAAACTTAGCTTCAATATCACCATCAGGACTATTCAAGTCATCAAGTGAAATATCCTTGCCATCGTAAATCTTAGAAGCTGAACCACTTAAAGTTGCAGTACCACTTACAGGATTAATTGTGTAAGTAAATTCACCATTAATCGTTAAGTTGTAGTTTGGATTTTCCGCTTTCAGCTTAGCTTCTAAACTATCCTTGAGCTTCAAGTAGTAAGTTCCTGCATTGATTGGATCACCAGTCATAGCAGTGAACGTACCATCAGCATTCTTGGTGAACCAAGCATAGTCACTAGCAGTTAAGTCAGTTGACTTCAATGTTTGATTCTTTACAAAACCACTATCAGTCCAACCTAACTTGCTCAAAACATCAGCTACTGAAGTAGTCTTTGCATCATAATCGCGACTACCTTCCTTGCCAAGAGTTGCTGCAGCAGTTGCAGTAGCACCGTAAGTTACAACAATTTGCGTATTCTTAGTATCACCGTTTACTGTTTCGGCAGGGATTTGACCATTTACAAGTTGAAGTGGAGTTGAGGTAGATCCTCCTTTAACTGTTTGAGTGACAGAAATGTTGTAGCCAGCATGAATTGGAACATCTTGTACGCCCCAGTTACTATCAGCTTTCCAACCACTACCATCAAAGCCTTCAAAGGTGACTCCAGTATCATCACCATTTACTTTAACTTGTCTGCTTAATTTGGCAGTTTGCGTAATTGTGCGATCTGCTTGACCTGGTTCCTTAATGGTAATCGTTCTTGTAACACTCTTATTTAATAATGAATTTGGAACATAGTAAGTAGTTAAGTCATTTCTCATGTACCAAACATCATTATCATTATTCATATAGACCGTATTAGAGTTGTAATTTGGGTTTGCAAATGTGAAAGTTGAGTATGAACCATCATATCTAATGTTAGCCACGGTGTAACCATCACGACTAGGAGAAGTCAATCCAATAGAAGCGTCATTACCCTTAGGTAGTAAACTTCAAGATCCTGAAATTACGTGGAAACCAGGAGTAGCTTCGTCGCCTGCATCCCAATCTGGAGCCCAATTACCAGTGTAAACAATCTTATTAGTAGCTGTATCTAAAGTACCTGCTTTCTTAAAGAATACTTGAACTTGAGCATCTGGAGCAATAGTTTCCCCATTATGTTCACCACCAGCAATCTTAAAATGAGCAGTAAGTGTTCTAGTTTGAACTTCATCAGGAATATACAAAATCGTGTGAACTGGCTTTGCTTCATAAACAGAAGCTGCATCTGCATATGCTATTGATGCGTTGCTAGAAAGAGATGTATTTTCTGAATTCCAAGTTGGGAATACAAATTGATTTGCTGGGACCTTATTCTTATTGTCAGCAGGACCACTAGTATAAGCAGTGTAGCCATTTAAGACCGTAATGCGGCGACTGTCATTAATGGCTACATTACAGTGAGCTACTGGAGTAACAATATTTTTCTTAGTTCCTTGATCATAATACGTAGCAGTAATCTGAACATCATTGTAGGAACCTGGCTTCATCCAATTAGATTCATTACCAACGTATTGGAAAGTAGTACCTTCTGGAAAGACATCCGTGTTAGTAACAAGATCTTTAGCCGTTAACTTCGTACCATAATCAATTGTTCTACTCTCGGCCTTTACATTAACCTTGGTAGTAAGCGTAATATCCTTAACCGTATACCTTGAACCACTTGGCAAAGTAATTACAATATTACCGTTCCTGGTTTCTCCGGCTTTGTCTAGAACCAGACTCTTTTCGCCGTTGTCACCCTGCCATTCAAAGGTAGTTCCAGCAGGCCAAACTTTATTGCCACCAGAGAGTAAATTATTAATTACATTAATAGTCCCATGAGGACCACCTTTAACTGTTACAGGTTTTTCAACAAAATTGCTTAAGTTGCGACCGTCATTCTCTGTGTAACTTGTAGGGCCGTTGGTAAGATCTACTACTTCATTCTTTATATTTTTTACAGAAGTCATGATGGCAAAGGCATCTTCCTTAATTCTTTGCCATTTTATTTGTGGTAAAGTACCAACGTTTACTGGTTTAGTTTGAGCACAGCCTAAATCTTTATATGCTTTTTTCACAGCCTTAGCAAACTTTTGCGTTGCTCCCGGATCTTGACTGTCTGGATTAGCAAAGATTAGTGGCTGACCAGCATCAGTAAACCCATTGTTAAAAGTTGTATTGATAATCAAATGAAACTTACCAGAATTCATGTCGGCACTAGTCTGATTAGTTCCAGCTAATTGTAACTGACTAGCAGACATTTGCGTGCCATCAGTTAAGGTAATCTTAACCTGATTTTTAAAATCACTGCCATTAACTGCCTGTTGGATTAGTTGCTTATTTTGACCAACGGCTACAGGGTATTGTAACCCGAGATTTGCTATTGGATATTTAGTTGGCCTGCCATCGATAGAAATGTTAAGAGTTGGACTTGCATCACCGCCGGCATTAAAGATATAAATGGGATCGTCTTTTAAACTAGGTGCTGTGATATAGTTAACTTCGATTTCTTGCTTATCCGCATTAGGCAATGCAAGCTGATCAAATCCATTGGTATAAGTTAAATTCAGCTTAAATTTATTAGTTTTAGTGGTATATAAACTCTTTGGCGCAGTCCAATCACTAACACCAGCCGTAATTCCTAGAGCATAAGCTAAAGCGTAGTTTTCGTAGAAATATTCGCCAATTTTTGGCCAGTATACAACAACGCAGTTGTTTATTATGGGACAGCTATTGGCTTAATTATTCTATTTACAATTATCAATTTCTTGGTATCCTGCATCGTTCTTGCTTCCTTTGTTCAATACGTGCCATCAATTTTGGCAGTTATCAAATTCAAGCACATCAATGAATTCCCTAACCATGGCTTCAAGCTTCCTGGCGGTTACACAATTCCAATCTTGGCTTTGTTAATTTCCTGCTACATGGTTACTAACTTCACTTGGAAGACAATTTTGGTTGGTGTTGTAGTCGGTGTCTTGGCTGCTGTCGCCTACTTCTTTATTGAAAAAGACGAAAAGGCAGAACAAAAGCACCAACAATATTTAGCTAAAATGCGGCAGAAATAGCTAAAAACAATTAGATGCAAAAAGGAATCGAATCAAATTGATTCGGTCCCTTTTATTTTTACTCGAGATTTACGATAAATTTACTTTGTTCGCTTGTGAACGTATATTCGAATTTAGTATAATTTTATCCGTAGAAAAGCTGAAGCGGTGGCAATCCTTCAAGGAGATAGTGCTTATGAGTGATTTTTAACTCGTATTCCTATCCTAATAGAAAGAAGACGCCTTCGTGTCTGTATCAGATGCGTTACAACTAATGCTAGAATTCGGCTCATTTGCCGACCTCTTTTTCATTACTATTATAGCAAGTTTTTTAAGTCCGTACAAAAATATCTCAATGAATTATCTTAACTAAAAATAGCGATGGCACATTCACCATCGCTATCCTTAGTTTTATTCAAATATTAATTATTCAACAGTAACACTCTTAGCTAAGTTACGTGGCTTATCAACATCTAAGCCCTTATCCTTAGAAGCGTAGTATGCAAGAAGTTGAGCAGGTACAACTGTCAAAAGTGCTGACATGTAGTAGTTAATTTCTGGCAAAACAATGTCATCGCCTTCGCGAGCAAAGTCCTTACCAACAATAGTAATTACACTAGCACCACGAGAAACAACTTCTTGAATATTACCACGAGTAAGATCAGCAGTAACTGGATCATTAATCAAAGCAACTACCGGAGTACCCTTTTCAATTAATGAAATAGTACCGTGCTTAAGTTCTGCCGCTGCAAAACCTTCAGTTTGGATGTATGAAACTTCCTTCAACTTAAGAGCAGCTTCAAGAGCAACAGCATAGTCAATACCACGACCAATGTAGAATGCATTTCTTGATTTAATCAAGTAGTCATCTGCAAGCTTCTTGATCTTTTCCTTACCGTCAACGATTTGTTGGATGCCTTCTGCAGCCATTGCCAAATCTTGACGCAAGTCCCAATCCTTAGCATTTTCATTATTCAACTTTTCACCAAGAGCCTTAGCAAGAACAGCTTGTAAAGCAATCTGAGCGGTGTAAGCCTTAGTTGAAGCAACGGCAATTTCAGGGCCAGCACCCAAGAGCATTGTGTAAGTAGCTTCACGAGAAAGAGTTGAACCTTCTACGTTAGTCATAGTTAAGCTTGGAATGCCACGCTTGTTAACTTCCTTCAAAACAACACGTGAGTCAGCAGTTTCACCTGATTGGGTCAAGAAGATGAAGAATGGGTGCTTGCTCATCATTGGGAAGTGGTAGCCAGCTTCTGAAGCCAAACCAACTTCGGTTGGAATACCAGTGTAATGTTCAAAGAGAGTCTTACCAACTAAGCCTGCATGGTAACTAGTACCGGCAGCGAAGATGTATAAACGGTCTGCCTTAGAAATAGCATCAAGAATATCTTGATCAACCTTTGGTTCACCATTTTCATCAAGGTAGTTTTGTGACATGTGACGCATTACGCCAGGTTGTTCATCAATTTCCTTAAGCATGTAGAATTCGTAAGCACCCTTTGAAGCTGCGTTTGGATCAATGTTCAAAACGTGAGGTTCACGGTCAACTTTTTTACCATCAACAGTTTCAATTGTGTAAGAATCCTTAGTAATGTCACCAACATCCCCATCGTGCAAATCAACGAAAGTCTTAGTTTGGTCCATTACTGAAATAGCATCTGAAGCAATGATGTTAAAACCATCACCGATACCAAGCATCATTGGTGACTTGTTCTTAGAGATAAAGACATGATCTGGTTCAGTATTATCAACAAGCAAGAATGCGTATGAACCCTTAACAAGCTTCAAAGCTTCCTTAAATGCTGAAAAGCCATCCAAATTCTTGTCGCGTGCAATCTTACCGATTAATTGTACAACCACTTCAGTATCAGTATCTGAGTGGAAGTGTACGCCTTGTAAGTACTTTTCCTTCAATTCAGCGAAGTTTTCAATCACACCGTTGTGAACCAAGTAGAAACGCTTAGTTTCATCAAAGTGAGGGTGAGCATTGTCAACAGTTGGCTTACCGTGAGTAGCCCAACGGGTATGACCAATACCTACCAAACCTTGTTCATCTGGAGTCAACTTTTCTTTTAAGTTTGAAATACGGCCAACAGCCTTAGTCAAATATTCATTTCCATTTAAATCATTCAAGTAAATACCAGCTGAATCATAGCCACGGTATTCCAAATTTGTTAATCCGCTTAAAATAATTTCTCTTGCTGGTTTACCAACAACCCCAACAATTCCACACATAAATTTTTCTCCTTTGGTCTAGTTCACTTTTTGACAGTGGACTAGTTTGATTTCATTGTTACAGTTGCAATAATATTCTTTTTTGCCAAAGCGGTCAAGTGATTATTATCGAAATTGGTATAATCGATTTTAGAGCAAAAAAACAGCGGTCAGTTTTAATATACTGATCGCCATTTTGTATGTGTAAATTCAAATTACTTAGTCTTAATATCCTTACCTTCAAAGCTGTCTCTCATCAATTGAGCAATTTGACTAATTAATGGAGCAACTGGGTTAGTTACAGTATTTTGGTCGCCGTAAGCTTCAACAGCTAATTGGTCAACCTTCTTATTGAATTCATTTTCATCAACACCGTAATCCTTGTATGCCATCTTGATGCCAACTGATTGAGCTAAATCGATAATCTTTTGAACTAATTCTTCAATCAATTCAGCATCGCTTGAACCGGTCAAACCGATAGCTCTAGCAATTTCTGCGTAATCCTTGTCAGCACGGTAAACTGAGTAATGAGGCCACATAGCAAGCTTTTCTGGACGCTTAGCATTGAAGCGGATAACTTGTGGTAAAGCAATAGCATCGCTGACACCACTTGGAATATCAAAGGTTGAACCAACAGTGTGGGCAATTGAGTGTTCCAAGCCAAGGAATGCGTTTGAGTATGCCATACCAGCAATAGTAGCTGCATCGTGCATCTTCTTGCCAGCATCAAGATCACCATCATATGACTTCTTCAAGTTAGCGAAGATGATCTTAATAGCTTCAAGTGACCAACCACGAGTAAAGTCAGTAGCCATAGTTGAAACGTAACTTTCGATTGCGTGACCTAAAGCTTCAAAGCCTGACCAAGCAATCAAGCGTTTGGGCAATTTTTGTACGAATTGGTCATCAACAATAGAAACATCTGGGGTCAAAGCATAGTCACAAAGGGTGTGCTTAATACCAGTCTTAGCATCGCTAATGACAGCGATTGGTGAAACTTCTGAACCAGTACCTGAAGTGGTTGGAATACATACAAGTTGAACGCCGTTAATCTTTGGGAAGCGAACTACTCTTTTTCTGATATCCAAAAACTTTTGATAAGCTTCTTCAAACTTCATTTCTGGATTTTCGTAGAATAAACGCATTACCTTAGCAGCGTCCATTACTGAACCACCACCGATGGCGATGACAACGTCTGGTTTAAAGATGTTCATTCTGTGAACCCCATCTTTAATAACGTCGGTGTTTGGATCAAGCGTTACGGCCCTGAAGACTTCGTATTCTTTTTGACCACGACGCTTAGAAATAATGTCGGTAATTTCATCGGCAAAGCCTTGGTCAGCTACGCCTTCATCAGTAACGATGAAGAAACGGTTAACGTTTGGCATGTGACGTAAGTAGTTAGCTGCGTTGTGTTCGAAGTAGGTCTTAGAAGGAACCTTTACCCATTGCATGTTGTCACGACGCTTGGCAACAGTTTTAATGTTAAGCAAATCGCGAGCACCGATGTTATGTGAGAAGGTGTTGGCACCATATGAACCAGTACCCAAGGTAAGTGATGGAAGCATGTTGTTGTAAAGGTCACCGATACCACCAAGAGCAGCTGGTGAGTTAACCAAGATACGGCATGCATCCATCTTCATTGAGAATTCTTTGATTACTTTTTGATCACTTGAGTGAAGTCCAGCAGTGTGACCACGACCACCGTAATCAAGCAATTCTGAACAAATTCTGAAAGCATCATCATGATCTTTAGCACGGTATAAAGTGAAGACTGGTGAAAGCTTTTCAGCTGAAAGTGGAAATTTTCTACCAACGCCCTTGTATTCAGCAACAATAACCTTGGTCTCCTTTGGTACATCAACGCCGCAGAGCTTAGCAATTTCATAAGCTGACTTACCAGCTACAGGACCTGCAACAGTACCACGTCTTGGATCGATGAAGTGTTCTTCAAACTTCTTAATTTCTTCTTTGTTCAAGAAGTAGCAGCTCCACGTCTTGAATTCTTCCTTAACTCGGTCGTAGATTTCATCATCTACAACAACTGAGTTTTCAGAGGCACAAACCATACCGTTATCGAAGTTCTTTGACAAAACAATGTCGTAAACGGCACGGTCAATGTTAGCAGTCTTTTCAATGTAGGATGGGCCGTTACCAGGACCAACACCGATGGCTGGCTTACCTGATGAATATGCGGCCTTAACCATACCAGGACCACCTGTAGCTAAAATGGTTTGAACACCTGGGTTATTCATTAAATCAGTAGTAGCATCCAAACTTGGTTCTTCAATCCATTGAATTGCATCTTTTGGAGCACCCGCAGCAACGGCTGCAGCTTGAATGATCTTACCAGTTTCTACACAACACTTTTGAGCTTGTGGGTGGAAGCCGAAAATAATAGTATTTCTAGTCTTTAAAGCAAGCATAGCTTTGAAGATAACAGTTGAAGTTGGGTTAGTTACTGGAGTAACACCGGCAATAACACCTTTAGGTTCAGCAATCTTGGTTAAACCTAATTCCTTGTCTTCCTCAATTACGCCAACAGTCTTTTCGTGACGTAAACTATTCCAAATATTTTCACTAGCGTACATGTTCTTAGTAGTTTTGTCTTCTACTACACCACGCTTAGTTTCTTCAACAGCCATCTTAGCTAGTGGGTAAGCATTTTGTTCACCTGCAGTAGCAACTGCTTCACAGATCTTATCAACTTGTTCTTGTGTGAAGTTAGCCATTTCATCTAAAGCGACATGTGATCTTTTTACTAAATTATCAACCATGTCGTAAATTTGCTTTTTCTTCTCTTCCTCTGTTTGAGTCTCTTTTGGTTGTGTCTTAGCCATTATTTTATTACCTCTAAGATCTACTAATTCTTGTGAACTAATTTACAATGTCAACTATAGCACAATAAATCTAAAAGTAAACGCCATAATTTACGTAATTCACTAGTGAACAAGCATAAAAAATCACTCTATAATTTACTCTCAGACTAATGAAAGCGGTTGCTATTTTTACTAGTTTGTGAATTAACAAACATATTAATTTATATTATTCTTCTGAATTTTTTAAAGCTTTCCTAAATTACTGGTGCTCGATTGCAAAAATGATAAAATATTAAGTACATGTGAGAAAACTGAGAATATGGGGGAAATATATGAGTGAGAAAAAATCAGAGACTAGTTCTGGATATAAAAGAACCCTAAGCAATGCTCACATTCAATTAATTGCTTTGGGAGGAACAATCGGAACCGGTCTTTTTCTAGGTGTCGGTGACAGTATTCATAGGGCCGGGCCTAGCGTTATCTTGATCTATATCATTGTAGGTATTTTCCTATTCTTGCTTATGCGAGCCTTAGGCGAATTGATTATGTCCGACCTCAACAAGCATACTTACATTGATTTTATCGAACAATATCTGGGTAAAAACATCGGTTTTATTACCGGATATCTTTATTGGATTAGTTGGATCACTTTAGGAATGGCAGAAACAACTGCCTTAGGAATTTATTTTGAATATTGGTTTTCCAATTTAAAACCATGGATTCCAGGATTAATTACAACTGCCGTTTTGTTAATCATCAATCTAATTTCAGCTCGTGTTTTTGGTAATTTGGAATTCAGTTTTGCCATTATCAAAATCGTGACAGTAGTTGCTTTTGTTTTATTGATCGCTTATCTATTAATCACTGGTGGTAAAACATCATTTGGTCCTGTAGCTTTTGCTAATTTAGATGATCATGGCGGATTTTTCGCTCGTGGTCCACACGGTTTTTTACAAGGATTCCAAATGGTAATCTTCAGTTTTATTGGGGTTGAATTAATTGGTTTAACGGCAGCTGAAGCTCAAAATCCAGAAACCACATTAAAACGCGCAATCAATCAATTGCCAATCAGAATTATCCTATTCTACGTGATGGCGATTTTAGGAATTTTATTGGTTATTCCTTGGTCAAAAGTTTCAACTAACTCTAGTCCTTTTGTGCAAGCTTTAGGTGCAACCGGTATTCGCAATGCCAGTTCAATTATTAACTTCGTAGTAATTTCGGCAGCAGTCTCCTCCACTAACAGTTTTTTATACAGTGCGGGACGACTTTTGTTCTCAGTTACTTTCCACGGCAAAGGCAAGTGGAATCAAACTTTTGGTCACCTATCCAGACGGCAGTTGCCACAAAATGCTTTAATTTTGTCAGCATTATTTATGGCCTGCGCACCACTGATTACCTTGATTATCGGCGATCAAGCTTTTAACTTTATTTCATCTACTTCAACAAGTATGTTCTTGATCATCTGGTGCTTAATGGTTTTGACTCACATTGCTTACAGAAGAAAAACACCTGAAAATAAGTTAAATGACTTCAAAATGCCTGGCTTCCCTTACGTTGATTATTTGATTCTATTGTTCTTCGTATTGATGATCATCTTACTTTTGATTTTACCAAGCTACCGCATCCCAATGATTTCAGCTATCGTTACTTTCATCATCTTGTACTTAATCTCCAAACTCTGGAGTGACAAAAAAGAAGCTTAAAAAAAGACGCGATAATGTTGCGTTTTTATTCTTCTATTTTTTTGATAATTTTTGCAGGTACGCCAGCAACTACTGTGTTTTTCGGCACATCCTTAGTAACCACTGCTCCAGCGGCTATTACAGCATTTTCACCCACAATTACGCCTGGACAAATGGTAGCCCTGGCACCGATCCAGGCATTTTTCTTGATAAGTACTGGCTTTAATTCGAGTTCTTTTCTCTGCTTAGGTTTTAAACCGTGGTTAACGAAAAGAAGATATGCACCTGGTCCAATTAAAACATCGTCTTCAATGGTGATGCCACCTAAGTCAACCATCATCACATTGGAGTTAATAAAGATGCGTTCACCTATTTTGATGTTGTGGCCGTAATCCGTGTAAAATGGCAATATAATTTCTGTACTCTCGGGGATTTTTTGTCCTGTGATTTCACTGATTAATTGCCGCGCTTCACATTCATAATGACGCTGCGCGTTCAAGTTCTGCAACAAGCGCTGATTTTGTTCGACAATTTCTTGAATAAATTCTTTATCTTGGGTCTTCATAATCTGCTACTCCTTTTCTTGCTCATTTTTAGTTTAAAAGGTAAAGTAAGTAATGTAAAAAACTTATTAAGTATCACGTATAATAACTTTTATTTATGGTTAAAATATGGAATTAAGAGTTTTAACTTATTTTGTTGCCACAGCGCAAGAGTTAAACATGACGAAAGCGGCACAGAAATTATTAGTTTCTCAGCCTGCTTTATCACGCCAGATTGCGGATTTGGAAGACGAATTAGGGGTCAAGTTATTCAACCGCCAACCACGCCATTTAACTCTGACACCTTCGGGACAATATTTATTAGAGCAAGCAAAAGAAATTTTAGCTTTAACTACCAAAACTAAGAGCAACCTGCAATCATCAGCTGTAATCAGTGGTGATTTAACTATTGCTGCCGGCGAAAGTGTTGGGATGCAAAGACTGATGAATATTGTAAGTAACATTATTCAGGACTACCCTACAGTTAAAATTCATATTCTAAGTGGTGACTATGAATTCGCTGAAAAGAAGTTAAACATCGGTACAGTCGATTTTGCGGCTATCATTGGTAATGTTAACCTTTCAAACTATGCTTCCATTCAATTGCCAGAACGAGACGTATGGGGCGTATTAATGACTAAGAACGATCCTTTGGCTAAAAAGAAGGCAATTACCCCAGCGGATCTGGTTGGCAGAACCGTCTTAAATTCTCAACAGGCTGACACGATGCACTATTTCGATAATTGGCTTGGCAATTACAAAGACGACGTCAATTTCATCGGAACGGTCAACCTAAGCTTTAACGGAACTTTACTAGTTAAAAACAATGCGGCTATGATGTTAACACTAGATAAAATTGCTAATACTTCTAGCGAATCGGGTTTAACATTTAGGCCAATATCCCCAGCTTTAAGTGAACCAATCACGGTTATCTGGAAACATGAGACTAACTTATCACCCGTTGCCGAATTATTCTTAAATAGATTGCAAGCTTCTATTGCTGATGACTAAAAAAATCCCAAGGCCATTCGACCTTGGGATTTTTAGTTTGCTTTATTTTTTCTTACGAGTAAAACGTTGCTTAATTTGTTGCCACATACTTAATGCTTTACGCATATGGTCAGCAGGTACATATTTTCTTATTGCACGCAATACCTTTTTAGGATCACGCGCAGCGAAGATAAATTTACCATTAGATTTAGTTCTAATTTCAAAACGTGGAATATAACGTCCATTAAAATGAACATCCGCAACTACATAAGTTACTTCTTTCCATGGAATTTGAACATAGTCTTCAACGTTTCGCTCATTATAAAATTCAAAAGCTTTATCGCCGATCATAATTTTTCCATAGGATGCAATACCTCTAAACCAGGTACCATCAACGGTCAGATCGACTCTTGTGTTAATTGATTTAGCCATTTATTAAAGAATGCCCCATACGTGGAAGAGAACACCGACAACGAAGATACCGATGATAATCCAGATTGGTGAAACCTTCTTCTTCAATAACCACATACAGAAGAATGTCAAAAGAAGACCAGCTAAACCTGGAATCAATGAGTCCAAGTTGTCTTGCAAAGTAGTAACTTTAGTACTGCTCAAAGCTTTACCATTACCCATGTTCCATTGCGTAAGAGCTTCTTGAATACCTTTAGCACCTGATGGAAGCTTGTCCCATTCGATGTAACCACCCTTTTGGATAGGGGTTTGTGAAACGATTGGAGTAAATTTGATGTTTACCCAACGTTCAATCAAGGCACCCAAAACGAACATACCCATCATTGAAGCACCACGGGTAACTTTTTGAAGCATACCACCTGACATGTCGTTAGTGATAGCTGAACCAGCGCTGTAACCAAATTCTTGTGTGTACCATAAGAAGGCAATTCTGATGATGTTCCAGATAACGAAGAACAAGATAGGTCCCATGATATTACCTGAAATGGCCATTGATGCACCTAAGGCACCAACAATTGGACGAACAGTGTACCAGAATACAGGGTCACCAACACCGGCCAAAGGTCCCATCATACCAACCTTAACACCTTGGATAGCGTCGTCAGTAACAGGAGCACCGTTAGCTTTATCTTCTTCCAAAGCCAAGGTAACACCAAGTACGGGTGAAGCTAAGTATGGGTGAGTGTTAAAGAATACCAAGTGTCTTTGTAAAGCAGCAGACAAATCTTTCTTGTCTGGGTATAACTTTCTCAATGCAGGAATCATTGAGTATGCGTAACCACCGTTCTGCATTCTTTCGTAGTTCCATGAACCTTGAAGGAATTGTGAGTGCCACATAACGTTAAAACGGTCACGTTTGGTTAATTTAATTTTCTTATCAGCCATTATTTAAATCCTCCTCTATGCGTTCATTTTAATAATCATCAATGATATCGCCGAGTGGATCGCCGGTACCGGCATCGCCAGAGTTGTTTGAACCTGAGCCGTTGCCACCCTTAGCTTCAAGAGCTAAGTACATCAAAGCCATTGAAAGACCGATAGCACCAAGGGCGATCAAAGTTAAGTCCTTGATAGCAGCTAAAGCGAAACCAATTGCGAAGAATGGCCATACTTCTTTACTTGCCATCATGTTGATAACCATAGCGTAACCTACAGCAACAACCATACCACCACCGATGGTCATACCAGCTGATAACCATTGAGGCATCATTGCAAGCCAACCTCTAACAGTGCTTGCTGGGATAGCCAAAAGTAATGCGGCTGGGATAGCGATTCTCAAACCTTGCAAACATACAGCAATCCATTGCCATACGTTGATCATACGCCAGTTACCCTTCTTAGCTTGTGCGTCCATGATGTGAACGATAGCAGTTGAGATAGTACGTACGATCATAGTTAAGAACAAACCAGCAACAGCCAAAGGAATAGCGATACCAGTAGCAGTACCGATACCAGCAGTACCTTGACCACCTTCAACCAAGATAATAGCTGAAGCTACTGAAGCCAAAGCGGCATCTGGTGCAACAGCGGCACCAATGTTTGCCCAACCTAAGGCGATCATTTGTAATTGACCACCCAAAATAACACCTAAGTCCAGGTGACCGGTAACTAAACCGATCAAAGTACATGCAACTAATGGTTGGTGGAATTGCCATTCATCCAAGATACCTTCCATACCTGCAAGAAAGGCAACACCCACTACCAAAATCATTTGTATAGCGTTCATTTATTTACTCCTAATTAATTATTTCTTTTGTTCGTCAAGTAAGGTTTGAGCCTTCTTCAAGATAGAATCCATGTTACCTGGAGCATCTGAAGGAACCTTTCTAACATCAAACTTAACGCCCATCTTTTCAAGTTCACGGAAAGTATCAACGTCTTCTTGGTTCATTGACAACACGTTGTTGGCGTTAACGTCGCCTTCCTTGTATGACATTGAACCAACGTTGATATCCTTAAGATTAATACCGCCCTTGATAGCTCTCAAAACATCTTCTGGATTTTCAAACAAAAGAAGTGCGTGTGTGTTACCAAATCTTGGATCCTTTGCGATTTCTTCCATCTTCTTAAGTGGAACAGTGTGAGCTTTAACACCTGCAGGTGCAGCTTCACGAATCATACTCTTACGCAAGTCATCCTTAGCAACACTGTCTGAAACAACAATTACTCGATCTGGCTTCATTGCTGGAATCCAACCAGTAGCAACCTGACCGTGAAGTAAACGTGAGTCGATTCTTGCCAAAACGTACTTAATGTGACCGTCACCAATTACAGTACCTTCTGGAATTGACTTCTTACCGCCCTTAGCTGAACCCTTGTCAGCGGCTGCTGCAGGAGCAGCGGTCTTTGGCATTAAGTCAGATGGCTTAGTCTTGATACCATCCTTAGCAGGTTCAACTACCTTTGTAGCGATTTGACGTGCAGTAGCATTAGCATCCATCATTCTTTCAGTTAATGCTTGTACAACCATTGGTAAATTCATACCAGCTACAATTGCCCATTTATCATGCTTTTCAGCAAGACCATTTGCTTGGTTAAATGGTGTACCACCCCACAGGTCAACCAAGAATAGAACTTCATCTTGGTTTTCAAATGAAGCAATTGCTTTTTCCATTTTGCCACGAATGTCATCTGGGCCTTCACTAGGCTTTAAGATAACATGGGCAAAATCTTTTTGTTCACCGAAAAGCATTTGCGCAGATTGTGCAATACCATCGGCAAAACCACCATGGCTGGCTAAAACAATTCCTACCATGTAATTTCCTCCTCTAGATCAAAAAAATGAATCCGCTTTTATTATACGATAAATGCTTTCTTTTACAAAGGAATTTTCGAAAATAATTTCAGTTAGAGAAAATAATTTCCAATTTCTAAACTCCCTGTCCCGCTAGCTAAGTGGAAAAATAAAAAGCAATTTGACATTACTGCAAATTTGCTTTTAGGTGAATTTTATTTCTAAAAAATTAATCAACCGCGACAAAATATTTTACTTCTGCGGCGAAATCCTGTTTCATAACAGAATCATAGTAACCAACTTCCATTAGTTCATCCCCACCATAAATTTGACCCGTATTTTCATCACGGTAATCGAGATCAGGATTTAAGCCATATAACTTTGTCTGAGTAAATACCGGCTGAACCTGCGACATAATATTGAAATTCATTACTAAAACTTCTTTTTGATCTTTAGAAACGAAGTTCCATGCTGCCTGGTTGCTGCTAAATGGTGATTTCAAGCGATAAAAATCGCGAATTGAATTAAATGACGCAATTTTTTATAATCATTAATTTCTTTCTCTATCTCTAAAGAATCCTCAGATGATAACTTGGTCAAATCCAATTCATAACCTAAATCACCACTCATCGCAACGGCATAACGCGTTGCAAGTGAAGTATAACGACCATTTTGTTCATTAGGACTCACAGATACATAAGCACCCATCATATTAACCGGATAAACCAAGCTGGTACCATATTGAATTTTCATTCGATCAACCGCATCTGTATCATCGCTCGTCCAAATCTGAGGCATGTAATAGGCCATGCCTGCATCAAAACGGCCACCGCCACTAGAGCGAGCTTCAAATAAAATATCGGGATAAGCAGACACCAATTTTTCCATCAAATCATATAGACCTAAAACATATTAAACAAAAAAGAAGGAAGCTAGGCTTCCTTCTCTCTCCTTACTCCGGCTGTCAGACTCGAACTGACGACATCTTGATTAACAGTCAAGCGCTCTACCAACTGAGCTAAGCCGGAATATTAAAAAAGAGCACGGCAGCTTCCTTTCCTCGCAGGCAGTTGCCCACCAACTACTTTCGGCGT
>NZ_PCYT01000036.1:0-17299 GCF_002553735.1 Lactobacillus sp. UMNPBX17 | reverse complement strand
TTTCTTTCTGATGGTGTTGTTGGCATGAAAACAGCCTTGGCCAGGACTTATCCTAAAGCTCATTTTCAACGCTGTTTGGTTCATGTCATGCGCAATATCTGCGCTAAAGTACGCGTCGACGATCGTGAAAAGATCATGAACGAATTCAAACAGGTGCATCAACAGACAAACAAAGAAGAAGCCACAGCTGTCCTGCATGACTTCTATACCAAATGGGGCAAGGTTTACAGCCATGTTATCAGAAGCTTGAAAGACATAGAACCAGATCTGCTGGTCTTTTATAACTATCCCAAGCAGATCAGAGCTTCAATTTATTCGACTAACATGATTGAATCCTTTAACAATGTGATCAAGCGCAAAGCTAAGCCTAAGGCAGAGTTTCCAACTGAACAGTCGCTTGATGCTTTTATTGGTATTCAGGCAATGAGCTACAATGACCGTTATTTCAATCGAATTCATAAAGGCTTCGGTCAGGTTCAGGACACCTTAGAATCCTACTTTGATTAAATAAATAATTAAAAAATCAATTTACGAGAAAGATCTATTTACACAAAAGATTTGACAGTTTCATTAATATTCCCTCTTTCCGCCGTTTTTAACAAAATACCAATTGGCACTGACATTCTTTTCTACTATCTGCAGTAAGGCAGTTAATTCCGCTCTCTGTACTGAATCTAATCCTGTTAAAGCCAACTCATTTGAATAGGCATTCTCCTGCTCAATTTTCTGCGCTAACTTCTCGCCTTTATCCGTGACAAACAAATGCTTGATCTTTCTATTTTTCTGATCATTCTTCTTTTCAATCAGACTGTTTTTTTCAAGCTTTTGAATAGCTCTAGCAGTGGTCGTACGATCAACACTCAACAACTCAGCTAAATGATTAGCAATAATCCCCGGATTTTCCTTAATTCTAGTCAAATACAAATACTGACCACGATTGAGCTCAATCTCCTTAAACTCAACATTAGCAATTGAATCCAGAGCACGGGCAATCGTTCCGATTCGTCTTAAAATATCTTCTTCCATTTTTTCACCTTAAGAATATTATATTAATTATTGTTGCAAATGCAACAATAAAATAAACATTACAAAATAACAACAAAAGACATAAGAAATTTTTAAGCAAACAGTAACGCTATGTCACTTTTAGATTATATAGTTTATAATTTAGATAAATTCAACAAAACTACACAACAGAGGACTATTATGAAGAAATTTATCAAACCCGTTTTAATTGGCGTTACAGGAATTTTAATCGGTGTATTTTCGACCATTTTCTGGATCAAGCAACAACCACAAAAGCCTATCAATTTTTCAATAACCACTAAGAATGTTTTACCAAAAAATGTAAACTATTCTAGCAACAAATTGCCCCAAATTAGAATGAGTCAAGTTTCCGCAATCCAAAAATTCAAATCCTTGTATTCAAACGCTGAGATTAAATCCATTACTTTAGCCTTAAAAAACGATACTTATGTTTACACCATTGTTGGTTTTGATTCCATAAAAGATTGCACTATTCAGCTCGATGCAACCAATAACAAAATCATGGGACAATCTACTCAGCTTTTAGATTACGATTACAATAAAGAAGAAGTATTAAATCTTAAAAAGACCATTTCTCGGCAAGAGGCCAATGCCGTTGCACTCAGAGAATTACGCGGTGCCACCCCAATTCTTTGGGAATTAACCGATGAAGACGGCAAGGCTATTTGGAAAATCAATCTAATTTATAATAATCAAAAACGTGAATTAAAAATCGATGCTTTAAACAAAAATATTATTTAAAAAATTTTTAGCTGATTGCAACCTAGCATTGTAATCAGCTTTTGTTATATACAATCCAAATTGACATCCTCACTTCCATAACACATTTTTATCAAAATACAAGATCTTGTAGTCAATATTTTATATGCTACAATAGCTAGTGTTTATAAAAATATTCATCGGAGGATTACTAATGAGATTAGGTAAAAAATTAATCACTTTTGCTGTAGCCGGCCTTGCGTTAGTAGGTACAGCTGCTTGTTCCAATGGTAAAAACAATTCATCTTCAAATGATGCTAAGATTCCATCTAAAATCACTAAAAAGACTACTGTAGTATTTTGGCACGGGATGCATGGTGCTCAAGAAAATACTCTTAAGCAATTAACTAATGATTTTGAAAAGAAGAATCCTAACATTAAGATCAAGCTGGAAAACCAAGGCTCTTACATTGATTTGCAAGGCAAGATCAATTCTACTATGCAATCACCTAAGAATTTGCCAACAATTACCCAAGCTTACCCTGGCTGGTTATATAATGCCGCTCAAAATAGAATGTTGGTTGATTTAACTCCTTACATCAACAATAAAAATGTTGGTTGGGGCAGCGCCAAAGCTTCTAATATTCGAACTGAATTGTTAGATGGTGCCCAAATTAAAGGTACCCAATATGGTATTCCATTTAACAAATCTATCGAATCTTTGACTTACAACAAGACTATGTTCAAGAAATATGGCATTAAAAAAGTTCCTACAACAATGGAGGAACTCAAACAAGTCTCTGAAACTATCTACAAGAAGAGTAACCACAAGGTAGTCGGTGCTGGCTTTGATTCATTAGCCAACTACTACACCCTTGGTATGAAGGATGAAGGCATTAACTTTACCGACAAGATTAATTTCACCGGTGCTGCTTCAAAGAAAGTTATCAATTACTATGCAGAAGGCGTAAAGAAGGGTTACTTCCGTGTAGCTGGTTCTGAACACTACTTATCTGGTCCATTTGCTAACGAAAAAGTCGCAATGTTCATCGGTACTTCTGCAGGTGAAGGCTTTGTAAAACAAGGTGTTGGCAACAAGTTTACTTACGATGTTGCTCCTCGTCCTGGCAAATATACCATGCAACAAGGTACTGACATCTACATGTTTAAAGAAGCTTCATCAATGCAAAGAGCTGCCGCCTTCAAGTACATGAAATTCTTAACTTCTGAATCCTCACAACTTAAGTGGGCAAATGCTACTGGTTACACTCCAGTTAATAACGGCGTACTTGACGACAAGGAATTCCTTGATAACAAGAACATCAAGATGCCTACTAAGTTGAAAGCAGCAATGAAGCACCTCTACAGTGTTCCAGCTAAAAAGAACTCTAATGCTGCCTACAACCAATTAGACAGCATTATGCAAAACATCTTATCCGCAGCTCAAAAAGGTCAAAATGTTAACAGCCAAATTGACAACGGTAAGCAAAAATTTGATGCCGCTTGGAAACAATAAAGTGCAAAATAAAAAGCTCTCTTTCGAGAGCTTTTTTTCTGCCTATTTTTATCTCGGTTGACTGTCGGCACGTGACTTGTAATCACCATTTTCAGTACCGATAATCAACTTCTCGCCTTCCTTAATGAAGTCAGGAACTTGAACAACCAAACCTGTTTCCATTGTAGCTGGCTTACCACCACCAGCAACAGTAGCACCCTTAATTTCTGGTTGAGTTTCCTTAACAGTCATTTCAACAGTTGATGGCAATTCAATACCGATAATCTTGTTGTCACCAGTGAATTCCATATCTACCATGATGTTAGGCATTAAAAACTTAACATCATCACCTAATTGGTCAGCAGAAACTTCGTATTGATCATAAGTTTCAGTGTCCATAAAGGTATAAACATCGCCTTCACCATAGAGGTATTGTGCAGTTCTCTTAGTGATATCAACTAAATCTACTTTTTCAGTTGGACGCATAGTCTTGTGGACAACAGCACCGCTCTTAACATCACGCAAATCCATTTGCATAACGGTGTTACCCTTACCTGGCTTATGGTGGTTAGCCTTTAAAACCTTAATTAACTTACCATCTTGACTAAAAATCATGCCTTTTTTCAAATTAATTGCTTGCATAAAATTCTCCTTATCTACACATAGATTATAACAAACTAAATATGTCTCAAATAAATCTTGTCAATTAAATGTCCATCAGTCTTATGCAAAATTAGGCTTGCACGTTCTTTAGTTGGAGCAATGTATTCACGAAGGTTTACTAAATTGACCATTTGCCATACTTCTTCGGCAAACTGCATCGCTTGATCTAGTGGTCCATTAGCCATTTGATAATAAAAATTATCAGGCTTGTTTTTATTCAATTTCAATACTTTTTGGAATCGTTGCATATACCATTTTTCAATTAAATCTTCTTCCGCATCGATATAAATTGAAAAATCAAAAAAGTCACTAGTCACAACTTGTCCACTTTCCGGTAGTTGCAGAGTATTGATTCCTTCAATAATTAAAATATCTGGGTTCTTAACATGACCATATTTTCCAGGAACAATATCGCTCAATTCTTGTGAATAAAGTGGGTAAACAATATCCTTTTTACCACTTAAAACATCCCACAAAAAGTCACTTAATAAGGCCATATTATAGCTTTCAGGGAATCCCTTGCGTGACATTAATCCCTTACGCTCCAATTCTTTATTTGGATAAATAAAACCATCCGTGGTCATTAAATGTACTTTGAGATTGGGATAAGTTCTTTGCAAAAGTAGCTGCAAAAGACGCGCCGTAGTCGACTTTCCTACAGCTACCGAACCTGAAATACCGATGATAAACGGTGCTGGTTCAAAAGATTTATGCAAAAATCTAATCTGAGCTTGGCGCGCTTGTTGTTTATCCTGATAAACTAAATGTAGATAGCTAATTAGGCTAGTATAAATTTCATGCACATCGGTCAAATCGACTACATCGCCTAGTGACTTGATTTGTGTTAATTCTTCTTTAGTAATATTTACTTTATTTTTTGGAGCTAGTTTAGCCCATTCATTTCTTTCAAAACTCGTATAATTTTTCATTGCTATTATCCATTTTTTCTTTTACATACATTTACTTATTATAATTGAAAGGCATTAAATTATGAAAAAAATAATTTTATTCGGTGATTCTATCTTTAACGGCTTTCGCGATGGTCAAGACACAGATTTAGTTACTAATCTATTTCAAAAAGAGCTAAAAGATTATGCACAGGTGGAAAACATCTCTAAAAGTGGTGCCACTACCGTTGAAGCAATAGATTATTTGCATCTAATTCCTCAAAAAAGAGATTTAGTTGTAGTTGAATACGGTAATAATGATGCCGCAACCGGCTGGGGAATTCGCCCAGAAAGTTATGAGCGCAATCTAAATGAAGTTCTCACCCAAGTAGGCAAAGCCATAGTTGTTGGCCTCTGTTATCCTGATCCTACCAACAGTGAAATTAACCAATTTTACGGAGATGAAAGATTAGATCTTTTCAACGGCATTGCTAAAAAGGTTGCAGAAAAGTACAGTGCACAATTTGTGGATATCTTACCCGCCTTTAGAAAGCTCAAGGCCATTTCGACATACTATCAAAAAGATGGACAGCATCTAACAGACAAAGGCAACGAATTTTTAGTTAACCAAATTATGCCGGCAATCAAAAAAGAACTTGATTAACTCAAGCTCTTCTTCATCATAATATGCTCAACGCCGCCCTCATCAAATGGCTCGCCGCATGTTTGATAACCTAACTTTTCATAGAATGGCTTAACATGCATTTGAGCATGACAATACAAGGCTGAGGCATTTTGCTCTTTTAAGTAATTATGCACAGCTAGCAGCATTTTCTTACCTAAGCTTTGGCCGCGACTTTTCTTTGAAACTGCAACGCGGCCCAGCATCCATTTATCTTTTTCCACAAACAGACGACATGTTGCAAGGGCATCCGTCTGTTTTTCATTTAGCAAAAAAACTTGAACTGCTGTTAAATCTTGATCATCTAAATCTGGCAATGTAATTTTTTGTTCTGCTACAAAAGTTTCATTACGCAGGCGAGCTACGGCAAACATTTCTCTGCTCGTCATTTCATCAATCTTTTTAAAAGAAAAATTATTATTCATCGTTACTTTCCTAAATAATTACTATCTTTACCAAACCATTTCTCATTAATTTGTCTTAACTTGCCATTTTTCTGCAATCTAGCCAAGCCCTCGTTGAGCTTTTTTTGCAAAGTCTTATCATCTTTACGCATCCCGACCGCAAACAGATCCATCGGTACACGGTCATTTTGTATCACCTTATACTCGCTACTCTTAGCCATGTGTGCAATGTAGTAATCGGCGTAAACTTCATCAAGCAAGATTCCTTGGATACGACCTGAATTTAAATCTAAGAATGAATTAGAAATTGTATCGTACAAAATTGTCTTTTTAGCATGCAAGACATTCTGCTTAGTCTCATACCACTGCTCCGCGGTTGAACCAGTTTGCATCCCCAATTCATACTTTTTCATTTGCGCAAAATTGTCGATGCCGCTATTTTTCTTTACAACCAAAACTTGACGATTACGCAAATATGGACGACTAAAAGCCACCTTCTTCTTTCGTTCAGGCGTAATACTGTAGCCGTTCCAAATCAAATCAATAGTGCCGTTACGCAGTTCCGTTACGTTCATCGACCAGTCGATCGTTTGAAAACTAACTTTAATGCCATACTCCTTAAAAACGGCTCTTGCTAAATCAATATCGTAACCTGTAAGTTGGCCATTTTTCTTCTCAAATCCCATTGGCACAAAGCTATCATCTAAACCGATGACCACTTGCTTATTCTTTTCCATTGTTTGCCACGTATCAGCATTATTGGACTTAGCGCACCCAGTTAAAGTCAGCACTAGAATTCCAATAATTGCTATTATCCATTTTTTCATGAGCTTATCCCTCACTTAATGGTTGAACCTTTAACATCTGATCTGCCACATTCTCTGCAAACTGCAAGTCGTGCGTAATAATTAATTGCGTTAACCCGGATTTTTTCAGACCTAAGATCATCCTCTCAACCTCTTTGCGCAAATTAGGATCAAGCGCTGATGTTGGTTCATCATAACAGAGAATGCGTGGCTTCATTGCCAAGGCCCGTGCAATGGCGATACGCTGCTTTTGACCACCAGACAATTCATAAGGATATTGCTTCTCACGGCCATTCATTTGCAAACGATTAAGCAATTCATAAGCCTTCTTATTGGCTTCTTCCTTGCTCTCCTTAAGTACCATCGTCGGTGCCAGGGTAATATTTTGCAACACATTCAAGTTAGGGAAAAGATTATAATCCTGAAATACCACGCCAACTTTACCTGAATCATAAGCTTGACCATCAATTAAAATTTCGCCGCTATCCTTGGTTTCAAGACCGGCAATAATTCTAAGAAGCGTGGTTTTCCCCGCACCAGATGGACCAACAATGGTCATGATTTCCCCATCTTTTAGAGTAAAAGAGATATCTTTTAAAATTGGTCGATTATTAAATTCTTTGTATAAGTTTTTTACTTCTAACATTTAATCCACCTGTCACTATCTGTAATAAGAGAAGTGCTTTTCCAACTTTTTCAAAACAAAAGCACAAATACTAATCAAAAGTAGATAAATCACGCCAACTAAAACTAATGGTATCAGCGTTACATCACGCGCCATTGCTACATTACCTGCTCGAAGTAAATCGCCTAAGCCGATTACGTAAACAAGTGATGAGTCCTTAACCAAGTTGATCACTTCGTTACCAATTGAAGGTAAAACAATTTTGATTACCTGGGGAATGACAATCTGGGTCATTGTTTGCCAGCGATTCAAGCGTAACACTTTTGCGGCTTCAAATTGTCCTTTATCAATTGATTGAAAACCGCCCCGGAAGATTTCCGCAAAATATGCAGCATAATTTAACACAAAGGCAATCAGCGCTGCCTGATAACGTGGAAATACAATATGGATAATTGGTAAACCATAAAATACAAAAATCAATTGCAATAATAGTGGTGTCCCCCGCATAATCCAAACGTAAAAATTAACTAGCCATTTAATTGGCTTAATTTTGCTCATTTCTCCAAGTGAAACTAAGATTCCGAGCGGCGTTGCCAAAATAATAGTCCAAAAGAAAATACTAAGCGTCATCGTTGCGCCGTTAAAAAGGGCTGGTAAAATTTCTCCAATATATTTTAATGACATATCCTCACCTGCATTTTTCTAATAAAAAAGCCCTCTTAGGACTAACCTAAGAGGACGAACTGATCGTGTTTCCACCTCATCTTCGCATCTGCTCACGCAAAATGCCTCACTAGGTTGATTATCTTAAAAAAAACCCCCCATAGCCAATTGGCTACGAGGGCGAATGAAATCGCGATTCCACCTCATATTCACAGGCTATTCACATAACCTGCCTCAATAAGTTAATAATCAACCTTTAGCTATAACGGGCTATCCCGGGTCTTCCTATTCAATTCAGAAAATCAACTCACAGATGTGACTTCGGATTAGCTCGTGTTTCATTTCCACCATCAGAAACTCTCTATTACCGCAGCTAGCCTTACTGCTTCTGTTCTAAGTTGTTTTTAATATTGCTATAAATCTTATAAGATTAATTAGTATTTGTCAATTATCTATTAATTACTTTTCTTCATAAGTAACTGGATCCACATCTAAAAGCGGACTCTTTTCACCAGTGTAAATCACGTCTAACTTGTACATAGCACGAGATGTAATCGTGTAAACAAGTTGCGTTTCATCTAATTGATGATAATTCTTTTTATTTGCGCCCCACATAACTACAGCATCAAACTCTAGTCCTTTAGCCAAATATGATGGAATAACCAAGGTGCCATCAACTAAACGCTGGTTAGCCGTCGCAATCAAAGTGGATTTTTCACCTTTTTCGCTCAACTTTTCATGGACAAATTTAGCACCAGCCAAATCCTTCGTAATGATAGCAGTAGTCATCTTGCGCTTTTCATTATCACGTAAAACATCGACTAAAACATCAATTGCCTGTTCATCGCTATCTCTACCCCAAATCACAGGCTTTGGGCCTTGACGGTTAAAGGCTTCGATCTTTTCACCTTGACGCAAAATCTGCTTGGTAAAGTTAGTCAGTTGCTTAGTCGAACGATATGACTTAGTAAGTTGGACCACATCGATTTTTTCTGGATCAAATAAACCTGAAATCTGCTTGAGCAAACTGCGGCTTTCATCCTTAGTAAAAATAGCCTGATTCAAATCACCGAGCATCGTGAATTTGGCACGTGGGAAATTATATTTAAGGTAGGCCAATTGGAATGGCGTATAATCTTGAATTTCGTCGATGAAAGCATACCGCATTTCATAATCAGTTCTACGACCAGTAATTAAATCATACAAGTAAAGATAAGCAGAAACATCAGTGATTGCAATATCATGCTTCTTGAAATTTTCCTTAACTTCATCAATATGATGCATCCAGTCTTCTTCATCGATATTCCACTTAGCTAAATCAACCATCTTAGGTACAGCACGCAAGAAGCTTAAGTATTGCGCACGCATATTGATAAAGTGATTGTGCAAAATACGCTTGTGCACGCCCTTCAATGCCTTAAGTACAATCTTTCTGCCTAAGAATGCCTCTTCCTTAGCTTCTGATTCAAATTCTTGATCAGGTCGATCGTACAATTCATTTAACTCAGATTGACTCATCCCTTCAATGGTGCGAGCAACCCAAGCTTTTCTAGCTTCTGGCGCGATCTTGCGATTAAGCATCTTAATCAATTCTTCACGCGTTGCATCAATGCGGTTAGCCAAATTGTAATTCTCGTTATATGAGTAATAGATTTCCTTGATCTTTTCCTTATCAAAGTAAGGCTTCTTCTTGTCACGGAAATAAATATTCTTAAAGACTACACCGCGTTTATTTAAATGCTTTGCATAACGTGTTACCAAATTAAAGAAGTTAACCGAATCCTTAAATTTACTAATATTAGTATCCGCATTTTGATCTTCAAATTGTTTAAACAGGTTTTCCACATTCATCCCTGGAAGCCGGCGGGCAACAAATTGCCAGTAAGTCATCTGTACCATATTTTGTTCACCCATTTCAGGCAAAACATTCTTAATATAGTCATTAAACAATTGGTTAGGACTGAACATGATAACATCACTAGAAGTCAAATTACCACGGTAACGATAAAGCAGGAATGCAATTCTTTGCAAAATTGCACTAGTTTTACCAGAACCTGCAGCACCTTGAACGAAAAGCAAGTCAGCACTAGTATTTCTAATAATCTTATTTTGTTCTTGTTGAATCGTAGTTACGATTGATTTCATCTGAGTTGATGATTTTTCAGATAAAACCTCTAAAAGCATTTGGTCACCGATTGACTCATTGGTGTCAAACATGTTGACAATCTTGCCATCTTCAATCATGAATTGGCGTTTCTTAGTCATATCAACGGTAATTTTGCCTTCTGGCGAATTATAAGATACTTCACCTAACTTACCATCGTAATAAATTGAAGAAATAGGCGCACGCCAGTCATAAATCAAAAAGTGATCGTTTTTATCTGCAAAAGATCCCAAACCAATATAAATAGTTTCAGGCTTCTTTTCCCCTTGCTCTTTAAAATCAACTCGAGCAAAATATGGCCGTTTTTCCAGCCTTTCAACGGTATCCAATTGCTTAGCTGAATGCTGCCAAGCATGTTCGCGTTCACTTAATAATTGCTGCTGTTGATGAATCGACAAGGCGGTTTCCATTGAAGTCGAGTAACCATCATAATCCAACTTAACATCATCAAAGAAGTGTGAATTAAGATTTCTAGCTTCGCCTTCAGCGGATTTAATTGACTTTTTTAAAGATTTTTCACGTTCCTTGATTTGTTTCATAATATTATCAAGGTGTTTTTGTTCAAGTGCTTCTTCACTATTTTCATTTTTTGCTGTGGTCATTTAATCACCTTTTCTTTAAAAACTCGCATTCTATTTTATCATGAGTAGCGCTTTTTTATCATGAGTAGCGCTTTTATAGTAGTCTGCACGCTCATAGGCAAAATACAAGTAAAAATAGATGAAAACTTAAGATTTGAAGATTATAATTTCAACATTGGAGTTGAAAATTATGAGAACGTTTTTTAGAATCATCAGAAATATTTTCTTGCTTGCAGTACTCGCCTTTGCCGTTTGGTCTTATAAAAATGATTCTAACATGCGCATGGCAACGCAAGATTCTCTGACTACATTAAATTATCGCATTCAGCAATTATTAAAAAATGGAACTACTACCCCGCCTAAATTAGGCGATAAAGACACTTCTACCAGAACTGATAAAGCAAAAGATGATGATACCTTTGAAAACCGGACATGGTCAAAACCGAAAGCAAATGTTTACGTAGATGTCAAAAATAACTTACAGTTACGTTCGGCTGCAATCGATGCCATGAATGCTTGGAATCGAACCGGAGCCTTCACTTTTCACCAAATTAGTAATAAAAAGAAGGCACAAATCGTTATCAGCATTGTGGATGATAGCAACACAAATGCTGCTGGTGAAACGGCTACAACTTATAATCCAGCAACTGGACATTTATTAAAGGCAGATGTTCATCTCAACCGCTATTACTTGCAAAATGAGTGGTACGGTTACAGCAATAATCGAATTATCAACACCGCTGAACATGAACTAGGACATGCGATTGGTTTAAATCACACCAACAGCGTTTCAGTCATGTATCCTAAAGGATCAATTTACACCATTCAGCCACAAGATATCAAAAAATTGAGAAAAATCTACCACGAAAACAATTAACTTTAATTACTCCTCTCTTTTTTCTAAAATAAAGAGGAGTTTTTTGATGAGGAGAAAATTATGAAAAGAATCTATATTGTCCGTCATGGTCAAACTTATATCAATCGTTATAACAAGATGCAAGGTTGGTGTGATACCCCACTAACTACTGCAGGAACTGAAGGTGCCGAAGAAGCTGGCAAGGCATTGCACGACGTTTCTTTTGACATTGCCTTATCTAGTGATTTAAAAAGAGCTAGCGACACCTGCGAAACGATCATGAAATACAACGTTAACAAAGATGAATTGCAGCATATTGCCAGTCCATTTTTCAGAGAACAATTCTATGGCTATTTTGAAGGAATGGATTCTGAAATGGCTTGGCGCATGATCGGTGGCAGTCACGGCTACGCTACTAGACAAGAAATGTTTAAACATGAAAGTATCGATACCATTAAAGATTGGATCAAAGAAGCTGACCCATACCACCAAGCAGAAGATGCTGAAGAATATTGGTCTCGCATGGAAAATGGTTTAAAGATGATCAGTGAACTTGATGGAGCTGAAAACATCTTGTTGGTTACCCATGGCTTTACTATTAGAAGCTTGTGGTACCGTTACGGCGATAACATCCCTCTTGTACCCGGTCCAAAGAATGCCTCAATTACCGTGATGACCATGAGCGATAAAGGCGACATCAAGATCCCTATTTGGAACAAAATGCATTTATGAGCATATACAAAAAGAAGCTTAGATCAACTTGATCTAGGCTTCTCTTTTTAATGAACGCTATATCAGGATCGGGTGCTTTTGTTGCAGCCAGCCAAAGTTCAGACCAGCGAACAATGCACCACTACCGCCACCAAGCAAGATACCTATTGACATGAAGCTAACATCTGTTTTGGTTCCAGTAACTTTTTCATAACCAATTGTCTTAATGGCATTCGTTAAATAGTTTGCTGGACCAATGATTGTTACATGATCGCCAACAGTTAACCGGGTGTAGAAAGTAAGTTTTCAAATATGCATATTAAAAAAGCTGTCATTTTGACAGCTTTTTCGTATACCTAGCTTATTAACGAGTACTGATTTAAGCCTAAGATTCTACTTTTTCAGCACTATATTCTCGTATAATTTTACAGTCACAATGTAGTAAATGAAGTAAAGTACGATGAAAATTAAGAATGGTAGCCAGATGCCCATGTATGGCTTAGGTAATAATGCCTTGAACAATCTCAAACCGAAGAGAACATCGATGACACCTAGTGCTCCAGGTAAAGCAAATAGCACCCCAATTTCATTTCTAATTGATTTTCTAAGCATCTTTTCCCTAGTCCCAATCTTGTAGAGCATTTCGTAACGTACTTTGTCGCTGGCGGCGCCGCTTAAAACTTTGAACATCAAAGTTGAAGCGAGCATGGTTAGGAATGCGATTCCTAGGAAGAAACCCATGAATTCGAAACCGCTGGCAAAGCCAAGCACTACTTGATAAGTAAATGGCTTAGTGTTGCTCAACACTCTACTAATCATAGGTGAAGTCATTTGAAGCTTTTCAATCTTTGTTAAAGTTGGATAGTCTTTAACAAAATCCTTAACTCTAATTAAAGTTATAAACTTTTTTGGTCCTTGAATAGTATTAAATTTAGCTAGAGAAACTAGTTCAATCTTTTTAGTGCCATTAAGTAGCATCATGCTCAAACGAGTATTAGCAGAATTACCAGGAGTAACCAAATCTTTGGTCTTGGCTACAGTTGGTGTATAAGTTGGGAAATCATTACCGTGTTGACTAAATTTAATATATTTAAATGGCTTTTTGTCGAAATCAGCCTTGTTAAAGAATAGTTCTTTCTTAGTTTCAACGTAGTGGTAAGTAGCCTTAGATTTAATATCTAACTTGTCCACATTTTTTTGCACAGCTGGTGTATTTTGCACAATCTGTGCATCATAGTAGTCGCTGACTACTGCTTGGTTCTTCAATGAATTGAAGTTAAGACCAACAGTAATCGCACCAAGAGCTAAAGCGAAAAGTAGTGAGATAACGGAAAGAATACGTGTGTAATCACGAATTCTGAATTTTAGTTGTCCAAGAGTAAAAACGCGAATACCGCGGTAAGCGAAGCCTTTTTTCTTGAGCAAAAGATTGATGATGAGAGTGAAAAATGAATCAAAAGTGAAGTATGAGCCTGCCACGATAGTTACTAATGCTGCTGGAATGATGAAGAAAATAGCATTAGCGGGCATCCCCATAATGTAATAGCCTGCTGCTAAAAGCAAAAGACCTAAGATAGCTTCAACCACGCGCAAGCCGTTCTTGCGGCTGATCTTAATTGGCTTTTGATTCTCATGAAGCAAGTCAATCACTTTACTACGCACAAGTTTATGCACATTTCTCAACGCTGCTAAAAAGAATACAACTACAAAGAAAATCAATGTCCATAAAATTGCATTAGGCAAAATTATCTGAAAGTGCGTAATATGTAAGTCTAAACTGCTAATCAATAATTTAGACACAAGAGCAGTTAAACCCAAGCCAACAATAATTCCTAAAATAGCTGTCAAAATCCCTGTTAACAAGGTTTCACAGAAAATCAGCAAACCAAGCTTAGAACTTTTTGCCCCTAGCATCATGAACATGCCATAGTCGTGCTGGCGCATGCTGAGCAAAAATGAATTCGCATAAACCAAGTAAACGAAAGTAATAATTGCGAGTAAGACAATCCCGAAGCCAAAGATAAAGCTTAAGTATTGTCCTGGTGCATTAACATCTTTACTCATGAAGCCTGGGTTAATTGCCAAGGATAAGAACATATAAAAGATTGTACTTGCAACTACCAATCCTGAAAACAGGACCGTGTAGTCTTTGAACCGGCTTTTAATCCCGGTTAAAGATAATTTCCAAATCATTTTTCCTTCCTCCTATTCCTCAGTACCCAAGTGAGCAATCAATTCATGGTAGAAGTCTGTTCTAGATTTTTCACCTTTAATCATTTGTTCACCGATTTTACCGTCTTTGATGAATAAAATGTGATTAGCAAAACTTGCTGAAAATGGATCGTGGGTAACCATCAAAGTTGTTACGCCGTCATGCTTGTTTAAGTTTTCCATCGTGTTTAGTAATTCTCTTGCACTCTTAGAATCAAGCGCACCGGTTGGTTCATCGGCCAGTAAGATTGATGGCTCGTGAACCAAGGCACGTGCAGCCGCTACTCTCTGCTTTTGTCCCCCTGAAATTTCTGCAGGGTACTTATTCAAAATTTCTTTAATTCCTAATTTTGCTGCAATTCTATCCACAAGTGGATTAATTCTGCGTGCTGATAATCCACGCAAGCTAAGTGGTAATGCAATATTTTCTCGATTAGACAAATTTTCTAGCAAATTAAAGTCTTGGAAAATAAAACCTATTTCTTTGCTACGGAAGTCAGCCATCTGATTAGTATTCAAAGTGCTAACATCATGCTTATTAATGAAAACTTGCCCCGTAGTTGGTTTATCTAAAGTTGAAAGAATGTTAAGTAAAGTAGTCTTACCAGAGCCAGAAGCACCCATGATTGCTACGAATTCACCTGCGGCAATCTTAAAATTGATGCCCTTCAAAGCTTGGTATTGTTTTTCGCCTTTTTTACCGTAAGTTTTGGTGACGTTGTCAACCACAAGAATTTCGTTCATTTTTATACCTCTTTCTCCCCAATTTGTTTTACTGTATTATTTAATTAATACACTAATATGATATTAGCCTTTTGTCAATCTATTTTTGCGTAAAAAAATAGTTCTTCACGTCTTAACGCGTGAAGAACCTTGATCTATCAACATTTAGTTGCTAGTTTTTGTTTTGATTAATTTACATTTTCCTAATGTTTGAATCTCTTGATGACCGTTTACTAGATGTAAAATTGCATCCCGATATAACAGTTTCTCTTTCTTTTTGCTCTTATCTTTATACTTTTTAACAAAAGTTACTTCATAATCAATCTTGCTATAATTGCGCTTACCTGGCAAAACAGATAAAACTTTGACCTTAACGGTGAACTTCTTAAGTTTCTTATCCTTTTTCCACTTCTTGATTTGTTGCTCAATCTTCTTATAATCGGCGTTTTCTTTACCATTTTCAAAATTGGTTACCATCGGCTTTTTAAAGTTGGTATACAGCATTCTCGCCGCATTTTCAACTTTAATTAAACCTGGCCAAATTGGGTTAACAATATAGTCACCTTCCGCATCTTGGTAAACGTCTTTTTCACCATTGCCTTGGTAATCTGCTGCACCATCATAATCAGTTACATCGTCTTCGCTATCGCTAAATTCCGAACTGATTGATTGTGATAAATCTGTCACATTTTCAGATTTAATGGTTTGACCATCCACCTTGCTTTTAACAAAAATTTCCATTCTCTTGGCAAGCGGGTAATCCTTAAATGTATAGTGGCCTTTTTTATTAAGAGTGGCTGCTTTATGATCATTGATATAAACTACGCCATTAGGAACGCTGCGAATTTGGAAAGTGGCGGTTTTAATTTTCATATCTACCGTCTTATTTGACCAAATATTTACAATCGAGTCAGCATCTAACTTTCTATTGTTAACCTTGGATTTAACCAAAATATGGTAACGACCAGGGAAAACTAATCCTAAATCTTGATAGTAATTCTGATTGCCGCCATTCATTTTGCCGTAATCTTCCCCGTTAACAAACAAAGCCGAATTGGCATGGTTGGTTTGAACCTGCGGACGATAGCACTGCACTCGCAACTTATATTTACTGAAAAATAAGAAATAGCGACCGGCTTCAACTAATTGAATCTCACCATTGTCACGATCATGACGTAAGTTAGAATCTAATTTTTTCGCAGCCGCTGCATGATTCTTAAAATAATTTTGCAACGGCTTTAAACTATCATCGGTTACCTTCATATCAGGAGTTGAAGCAACCACATATTGCGCCATCCCTGTCTTAGGGTCTTTTAAGTTGGCAACAATGCGGCTAATCTGCCGATCTTTTGTATAATAAAAATTGCCAGCGGTAATTAATCCGCCAACTAAAATCACAATAATTCCAAATAACCAAATAGTTTTACGTTTTTTCATACTTAAAACCCACCAAATTAATACTTTTAATTTAGATTAACAGGTTGAGCCAAAATAGCAACTATCTTCATTTTTGTGAGGAAAAATTATGGAAATTAACTTCAATTTTGTCAAAAATAGTCCAACATTTAACGAGGAATACTCTACTGCTGAAAAGATTCACAAGTTATACACAATCGATGATTATCGTGACGTCATCAGCAACTCTCGCCTTTTGTTTGAAACACTTACTAAGAAAATCTTCAAACTAGAGAATCTGAATGCTTATTATCATGTGCCAGACGGTGAATATCGCAATTTGCGCAATGACACGCATTATTTACGCGGGGAACTCGATTATCCTTTAAGCATTATGGATTTATTCGATGAAGTCCGCCGGATGGGGAATGCAGCGATCCACGATAGCAGAATCGAACCTGATAAAAAGCAGGCCTGGCGCTGCGTTTGCGACGTTCATGACATTCTAGTCTTTTTAATCAATAGCTATGATGGTCAGGATTTATATTACATTCGCCCCGACATCGCTATGGAGGCTCAAACCTCTAGTCAATTTCATACCCGTGTCAAAAATACTAAACCGCATATTAAACGTCAACTACCCTAGACTGAAGTCTAGGGCTTAGTGGCTCGTTAGCTTACGCTAAC
>NZ_PCYT01000035.1:0-17770 GCF_002553735.1 Lactobacillus sp. UMNPBX17 | reverse complement strand
CCGAATGGACTTTTTATTTTTTATCAAGTGTTCAATTTAATTTTACAATCGGCGAAGATTAAAATTTATAACTTTGTGCGTACACGTAAACAACCAAGTATTACTGTGCGAAGAAGAAAATATTTTAAGCCGGCTGTTGCTAAATTAATTATTGGTAATGTACAAGATTACGCAGATGCAATTGAACGTCGCGCTAAGGAAGCCCCAGCTAAAGAGGATGCTACTGATAAGAAGCCAGCTTCTAAATCTAAGCGGGTTAAGACAATTACTAAGCGTAAGATTTTAGCTAAAGTTATAAAGAATGATAAGATTGATAAATCTATTCAAAAGAAATTAGAAGATAAGATTGCTTCAATTGTGAAGACCAACTTTATTAAGCCAGTTAACAAGCGGGGAAGTTTTTCGGTTGAAGATGGTGAAAAAGTTATAGCTGAACTTAGTCCTTTTTATCAAAATATCAAGATTGATCAAAAGTATCGCAAGAATGCTGAAAAAGCGGCTGAAAATAAGGAAACAGAAACTAAAGAAAAGCCTGAGCAACATTCTAAGGATCAGAATGAAAGTCGTGAAGGTCAATCTAAGGACTTTGAGCGTAAGAATAATCAGAAGAATAGCAATAATCGAAATAATAATCAAACGCAAAATCAACGTAAGCGACAAAATAAGCATCCTTTTGAGATCAGAAGAGAAAATAATAACCGCTCACGTAATAATCAGTCTAACCGCCGCTATAATAATCGAAATAATTATGATAGTCGGAATAATTATGAATTTGATGAAGCTAGCGGTTTGCGTGAACGCTACAATACAGTAATCAGAAATTACAATCAACTGGAGCAAAGATATAATGCTTTGCAAGATAAATATAATCAGGCTTTAGATGATAAAGCTAGATTGATCGAAGAAATGGGCAAGAAGAACGAAGACTTACGTCGTGTATTGATCGACGTTTTGCGAAAAATGTAGTTTTTGGTAAAGAAAGAGACTAGTAGTCAATTTGAATTGATTACTAGTCTTATTTTATGTTTATGAAATATGATTTAGCTTAAAAATTAAAAAAATATGTGTAAAAAATTATTTTTGTGTAGTAATATTAAAGTACGATAAATATTTTTATTAATGATTAATGGAGGAGAAGTATGAGTTTAAAAGAGCTATTTAAAAGCAATGTGTTTCGAGCCTGCATTATTATCTTATTGTATGTTTTATACGCATTATTTGGGAGTTTTAGTGAATATTTATTTAAATATGCTCTGAATTCAATTACTGCTGGTAATTTTAATACATATGTTTATTGGCAAATAATGCAGTTTGTTTTAGCATTATTCACTTCGTTGCTTTTACCAATTACTACCGTTGTTTTCACTAGGCAGACGCAAAACTATCTGCATAAAATTCGGCAAGAAATCATGCATCATTACTATGATGAAAAAAGTGATGAAAAAGTCTCTAGTATGCAGAACCGATTAACAGCCAATTTAAAAATCTTATCAGATGATTATGCTACACCTTGGATTACTATTTTAAGTGGGATTTTAGAGATTGTGATTGCTATTGTTTTACTAGCAAGCATGAACTGGATTCTAATTTTGGTTACTGCCATTTTAGCTGTGATTACACTTTTTGCTCCTAAAATTATGGAGAAGAAAACATCAGCTGCCACAGATAAAGTAAATAAAAAGAATGAAAAGCTGTTAAATACAATTGCTCATTGGCTTGGTGGATTGCAGGAACTACGTCGTTATAGTGCATACAGTCGTTTGGTTAAGCAAATTCATCGATCAAGTAGTGATTATGTGGACGCAAGTAAGGGTAGTGCAAAATTAAGAAGTGTAAGTTATTTGATTAATGCTTTTAGCAATTCAATTGCACAAATTGGTATGAGCTTTATTGCTGGAATCATGTTTTTGCTTAATATGATTTCATTCGGTGATTTTGCAGTTGCTAGTGGTTTTGCATTTACGATTTTTTCAGCAATTTGGAATATTACTCAGTCGTTAACGCAAGTTAAGTCAACTAAGGCTTTACGCGAACAGATTACCGATTTAAGAAAGCAAGTTCCTGATGAAAATAAAGATAAAGTATCAGCCTACGGTCTTAAAGTTTCAGGCTTGTCTGTAAAATACGATCAGGGGGAAACAATTTTTTATCCTGATTTTACAATAAAAAAAGGGCAGAAAGTTTTGCTTACTGGCGATTCAGGAACAGGAAAATCAACCTTGTTTAATGTTTTGTTAGGTAAGCTAAAACCTGAATCTGGTACGGTGACCTATCTAGATGAAAATGAAACTATCATTCCTGAAGGAAAAGCTAGAATTGGCAATATGCCGCAAAATCCAGTAGTTTTTCCCGCAACGATCAAAGAGAACATTACAATGTTTAACGAAAATTTGCAGGATAAGCTTCAAGATGTTGTTCAAGCAGTTCAACTCCAATCCGACTTAGCCAAAATGCCAGATGGTGTTAATACAACAATTGATCTAAAAAGTGAAAATTTGTCTGGTGGACAACGGCAAAAAGTTGTTTTAGCGCGAACGGAAATACACGAGCAATCGTTTGTTTTAATGGATGAAGTAACTAGTGCGATCGATCAAAAAGCTACCGAAAAAATCATTGATGAATTGCTCAAAACAGATCAAACTATTTTGATGATTGCTCACAACTTTACGCCAGAATTAAAAGCAAAATTTGATCAAGAAATTAAATTAAAAAGTAAGAAAGGGGATAAAGTAAGATGAATTTGAAAGCTTTTATTAAAACCAATCCAGTTCGTTTCTGGTTAACTGCAATTGGTTGGATTATTATTCCTGCTTTATCAATTACCAATACTTACGTTGTACAAGAAGAGACGAATATCCTTTTAAGTCGTAATTGGACTAAGTTTATTTTAATCGATGTTCTTGCTTTTCTGATTATGTTAGTTGACTATGGTGTGAGTGCTTTAGTTGATTATCAGCAGCAGGCTCAGGTACAAGACTTAAATAATCAAGTTAGAGATAAAATTGTTAAGCGATATTATTATGACGGGAAAAAGCATACTGTTGCACAGATGCAAAATCGTTTGACTAATGATTTACAAATGCTTAACAATAACTACTTTATTAATGTCTTCTTATTGATTTATGGTGTGTCAACGATCGTTTTTGTTTTAATTTATCTTATTTTATTGAGTTGGCAATTATTGTTGGCTATTTGTTTGATGGTAGCTATTTCTCTTTTGCTGCCAAAGTTAACAGAAAAGCCGTTACAAAAAGCAACAGAATTAATTTCTGACAGCAATCAAAAATATTTAGATACATTAAATGATTGGTTATCTGGTCTGGATCAACTTCAACAATTTTTAGCTGGAGCTAAACTATTTTCCGTAATAGAAAAAACATCAAAAAAATTAGAAGATGCTAATGTTAAGCAAACGGCTTATATTAAACTGCTTAATGCTGTAAATGGAATTGTTTCCGCGGCTTTTGGTTTAGCATTGTTTGTGCTTGCTGGTTGGTTGGTTAAAAATCATCAAATTCCAATTGGTGCCTTATTGGTAGTCGGTAATTTTCGGTATTACTTAAATGGAGGAATTGATACACTTACTAACGGGTTAGGAGCAATGAAAGGTAGTAAAAAATTACTTGCCGAAGTTGATAAATCTGCTAGTGATATTCCGATGCAAGCTGAAAAAGATGTAGTTATGCCTAATGTAATTAAAACAAAAGATCTAGTTTTAAAGTTCCCTAATGGAGAAAAATTGACTTATCCTGATCTGGAGATTAAGCAAGGCGAAAAGATTTTATTAACTGGCGATTCTGGTGCAGGTAAGTCTACTTTGTTTAAACTAATTTTAGGTGAACTTAAGCCTAGTGCAGGTAAAGTTGTTTATGAGGATAAGGCTGGTAAGAAAATTAATCCTGATTTGAGTAAGATAGGCTATTTACCGCAAGATCCAGTAGTTTTTCCAGCATCGATTGAAGAAAATATTACGATGTTTAATGAAAAACTGAATGGAAAAGTTAAACAAGTAATAAATGAAGTGAACTTTGCTGATGATATCGCTAAGTTTACTGAAGGACTAGATGAAAAGATTAATCTTGATAAGCTGAATATTTCCGGAGGTCAAAGACAAAAAATTGTATTGGCTAGAGCAAAAGTTCACAATAGTGATATTATCTTGATTGATGAGGGAACTAGTGCAATTGATCAGAAAGCTACAATGTTGATTTTGAAGAATTTATTGAAAAGCAAAACGACGATTGTTTTTATTGCCCATAACTTTAATGAAGGAATGCATCAGTTGTTTGATCGAGAGATTCATTTAGTAAAAGAATAGTTGAAGAAAGACACTGCATTTTTAGGGATGCAGTGTCTTTACTTTAGTTTGGAAAGATATAGGTATTGAAACTGTTATTCTTATTTATTTTAAAATAGCTTAGTAATTGATAAGCCATCCAGTCAGTATCGTCTGCTTCAAAAAATATTGAAGGATAATTTTGAAACATTTTAACTAGAATAGTTTCAATAAAATTATTAGAACTAAACCTATCCCAAGAACAGATGTATGCAATCTCGTTGTTTTCAGTGAATACAAGATTATCTATTTCTCCGAGTTCATTAGTACTATAATATCCAGTTTTTGTTGGAACTTCTTGGATAAACGTGTCAATATTAGCAGTTAATGGTGACACAGATTGATGAACTTGTTTGTAATATTTATAAAGTAATTGGCAACATGTTCTGTAATCGGGACTTTCTGTATTGAAAAAATGAAGAGATAATTTGTTATTGATCTCAATTTTTAAATCTTTTTTGTTGACGGTAAGCGTATAACAGTGTCGTTTGCAGATAAAACCATTTCTTAATAAAAAATCTACGATTGGATTTTCATTTGAATCAATCATGACTTGCAATGCTTGGTGCTCTGCTTGAACTATTTTTGAAAATGGAATATTTACAGAGTAATCACTTAGATTGAATTTTAGATAAATATATTTGTTATGAAAAAGATTGTGATAAGTAGAAATAGTGCCTAGATGCTTATCGTTATCAGTTACTTTGTAGATTTTAGGAGATATTTTTTCAATTTTTGTAGTCATTTTTTATCCTTTTGATAATTGAAATTAATTTTTGATCGGTTCCGTTTTTAATTATGAAGTTATAAATCGGTTCATAATTGAGCACAGGGAAAATAAGATCAGGATCAATTTTAGGTATAATGTCAATCATTAATTTCTTACTAATTACGTTGAGATTTTTAACTTCTTGAGCATTTCTTATCTTTCTTTTTGCTTGTGAAGGAGGATAACCTTGTCCCCAAGGCTGTTCAAAAAGATTTTTTATAGTCTGCTCAAAATTGATTTCACCACTCCAACCCCAATTAAGTCCTAGTGGAAAGGAGACAACATTGCCGTTATTGATATGACCAAAAAGAAAAGCATCTTGTGGAGTGGGGATATAACCACATTGAATATTAGGAAAAGTATTTCATGCAAGCATCATTCCTTGTCCAGAAGTACATCCTGTCACAATGAAGTCAGTCGCCTTGCTATTAATTAATAATGCAACAGCTAGGGAAACTTGCACGTAAGATAGACTAGCCGAACTATCTTGATAAATACCAAAATTGAATACTTGATCATTGGATCCTACAGATTCTTTGATATACTTCTCTAATATGAAATTTTTACTTTTTTGCGATGTAGCTTGAATAATACCTATTTTCACAAATTTTACCTCAAAGGTTTATTTTGAAAAAGCTTTATAATATTGCGTAGGAAAATAAATAAGAAGGTGAGCACAATGAAAGACAGAATTATTGGTGGAACTCCTATTAAATTAAGTCACGTCTTAATTGGCATGATTGTAGTGATTTTTCTTTCACTGTTTTTAGCAGAATTTGGTTATCAACCTTGGTGGCTATTTCTTATTGTACTAATTTTAGGCGTATTTTTAACTTTACCTACCTGTTTTAGTTCATATTGGCAAATTGATAGTAAGAATATCACATCTATCACTTATGATAGCAACGATGCACTAAAATTGCTCCAGTTACTTGGTTTGCGTAAAAAAGATAAGCAAATCATTAATTTGTCAGAGATAAAGAATGCTTCTGTTGTTTATCTTAAAAATTTGCGTCTCAGTCCTATTGATTTTGATCTCGATTATCTAGATTTAATCTTAGATCTAAATAAAGGAACGAAGGTTACCTTATCACTTGGAAGTATTGAATATCACAAACTAGATTCTATTCTAACTTCGACGAAATAATTTCAGTAAAAGAATATCAATCTAAATCTCAACATTATTATCCATATAGCAAATAAGACTTCAAGTCATGATAGGTTAGAAGCCTTATTTTGAATGATACAATCTAATTTCTATGGAAGAGATTACCAAACCAACTATGGTTCTTTTTAGCCTCTTCTTTTCGTCGTTGTTCACGATCTTCTAACATTGCCTTAGCCAGCATATCAACTGTTTGAGTTAATTGTGCTTGATTGTCTCGTTGTTGCTTATCTCTAAATGAACTACTATTTTGATACTTATTCATTAACGTATCATCATCAAGCCATTTATCAAAGTTTTCCACGTCAAGGATAAAGCCAGTACTAGTTTGTTGTGATGCAATGTGATATTTTCTAGGCAAATATTTAAAGTAGCGATCAAGCATAGTAGAGCCACTGTTTTTCGCCGTTTGATCGGAGATTTTATTGAAAAGCTCTTTATTGATTTGAGCTTTTAGCCGGTCATCTTGTTTAATAAATAAGATATCGCTACCAATTTTTGCTTGATTGATTAACATTCCCCAGTCATTCCGACCAACGAATAGGGAATAATCGTAATTTTCTTCAAAATACTTGCTGACTTGGTTATACATATCAAATTTATCAAGTGCAGTTTTTAAAACATGCTTGATTGGATATAAGAAGTCTTTTTCAATCTTCTGTGCGTCTTCAACACTAACGTTAGTAAAGAATTTTGCTAATTCAACTTGACAATATTTAAAAAGATCATCATTTGCACGGCTAAATAAGCTAGTTAATGCTGCATTACGTTGATCACTTTCACCTGAAAAAGTAGATTCAAAGCTTAAGTACCATAAACGACGCATAATTTCAGGCTTTAGTGAAAATTGTGATTTAATAGAGCTTTCTTGTCTATTCATCGTGAAAATGAATGCTGGTGAGGGATGAGTTAAATTACGGTTGTTAGTAACTTCCTTGATGAATCTTTCAAAGTAAGTACGCGTTGTAAGTTCAGGACTGACATCATCAATCATTAATGGACTTACAGGACCATTTGTATATACATAGTCACTTAGCGTGTTGGTAATTGTCATATTGATATTACTCTTGCCAAAGGCATAATTCTTTGGATCCATCATTCCACTATCTAAGAAATTATGAGCACCAATTAATTTAGCGGCTAGTCTTTTCCCTAGGGTGGACTTACCAGTTCGACCTTGTCCGATTAGTGCTGTAGCAATAGGCACGTCCTCTCTAGATACGTTGCTTCCAGATAATTCATATAAATTGCGGATTTTCCAAAGCCATGGTGATTCATACAGAAACAACATAAAGTCACAAGCTTGCCAGCCTTCACCAACTTCTTTGTAAGTATTATATTCATGAGTGATATCACAGAAAAGCTGAAGTGCATTTTTTAATTGCTCTTCAGTTAAATCAGAAGTAATAACTTCAGAAGGGATGTTATCACCAATTTTAGAGGCTTGGAATAATTGACCATTATTGTAAAACTGAACAGGAACAGGGAAGAGATCTTCTTCTTTTTCAATTTGTGTTGTATCTGCTTTTGCCTTTTTGTCTTGACGAATAATGTGCTGAGTTAAGCTATATAAATCTTGCCCGATTGTATCTAGCTTACGTCTTTTATTGCCACCTTCACCAAATAAAGTAACTGTTTGTGAAGCAACAAGCTTTTCATTTTCAGATAATTTCTTTAATTCATCATCTTTGCTGTAATGGTCACGATACTTTTTGATCTCTTCAGCTGGAAGAATGATGATGTCTTTACCAGTTGAATTAGGACTATTTTTAATTTCTAGAGAAGAATCCTGCATCACATGAATGCGTAGCTCTTCTTTATCTTTGTCTTTTAAATAACCAGATAATTTTTTAGCATCAATGTATGTTGCAGCTTGATCAAGGTTATCCTGAAACATTTGTTGGTAGCAATTGAACAATGGATCAGAAGTATTGCCGTAGTCCCAAACTAATTGCTCCATATTTTTATTAACAGCCGCATCGGTAAGATTCATTGAACCCGAAAAGACGGAGTACTTGCTTTGATTTCTCATTAAATAAAGCTTAGTGTGAATCAAATTCTGTTTGGTGAAGAAAAGTTGTAAACTACCATCTAAAATGCGTTTAGTGAAGGTACTATCTTGGTGCTCGTAACTATATTCAATCAAATCACGACGCTTATTTAAAATTTGGTCAATTCTTTTGCCAATTGAATTTGATCCATTATCAGTTAGTCCAAGAATTAGTGTGATCTGGTCAAAACGTGGTAGAAGATTTTTCTCAATAAATTTAATGTTGGAAACAAAGGAAATACCTTTAAACTCAGAGAATTTATTTGATTCTCTTTGAAAATCAACTAATTGCCAAAAATCGGCATTGGAAATTAATTTTTGATCAGTATGATTGAGTATTTCTAATCCCATATGAAATCCTTTCGTGAGTATACAAATATTTGCTTTTAGTGTATCGTGAAAAATTGAATTAGAGCAAGGAAAAATTAATTTATCATTGAATTTATAAATTGGATTAAGTAAAATTTGATTCAAATAACGGTAGTAAAAAAATATATAATATGTTATTGCTTGGGAGACAATTATGACAACAGTATATTTTGTAAGACATGCTCAACCTGATTTATCAGTTCATGATGATTTAACACGTCCTTTGACAGAAAAGGGGTTGCAAGATAGAAAAAAAGTAACTGATTACTTTAGAGATAAACACATCGACCAAGCTTTTTCTAGTCCATTCAAGCGTGCAATTGATACAATTCAACCAGTTATAGACGAGAAGAAACTAACATTATCATCTATTTCTGACTTTAGAGAAAGAAAAATTGGTGATGAGTGGATTTCTAATTTTCATGAATATTGTGAAAGACAATGGGAAGATTTTGATTATAAGCTAAGAAATGGCGAATCTTTAAAAGAGACGCAGGAGAGAAATGTTGCAGCTTTGAAGCTAGTTTTGTCCAAATATCAAGATCAAACTATGATTATTGGTGGACATGGTACAGCAATTGGATCAGTAATTAATTACTATGATCCAAACTTTAAATATCAAGCCTTTGCTATGATCCAGCCAAAGAATCCATTTATTGTGAAAATGAGCTTTGATGGAGAAAAATATTTGGAGTATAAAGTAGTTACTTTTTAGTAAAAAGATAATCTCATAAAGTAAGAATGGTAAATCAAGGTACTAATAACCAGATTTACCATTTTTTTATTTGTTATATTATAGCTTATGTTAAATTTTATCCTGAGCAATGAAATTATCATAAATGGTTTTGATAACTACTTCTTCATCTTGCCGTCTGGTACCAATCATAATTGAGATTTGGGATGCACCCTGGTTAATCATTTGAATGGAGATGTTCTTTTTACCAAGAGGGTAAAGCAGGCTAGCACATAAAGTCAACTTGTCCTTCATCCCTTCACCGACTACCATGGTAATGGCATAATCATCGATCCATTGCATTTGATCAGGATTTAGACTAGTTTGAATCTCATTACAGATAACATCAATTAATTGATCAGTTAAGACATCTTTTTTGAAAATAATGGTAATATCATCAATTCCAGATGGCATATGTTCATATGAAACGTGATGTTTTTGCAAAATTTCCATTAACTTCAAGGTGAAACCAGCACCTTTATTTAACATATATTTTCTTAAATAAAGGGCCGCGAAGTTTTTGCCTCCGGCAATACCTGTGATTGTGTGTTTAGGTATAAAGCCGTCCTCTGGTACGATCATTGTCCCAGGTTTTTCTGGAGCATTAGTATTTTTAACATTGACAGGAATTTCGCCTTGAATAGCAGGAATTAAGGCTTCATCGTGAAAGACGGAAAATCCCGCATAAGATAGTTCCCGCATTTCTTGATAAGTCATTCTTTTAATTGGCTTGGGCTGATCAACGATATGGGGATTGGCTGAAAAAATAGCATCGACATCGGTGAAGTTTTCATAAAGATCAGCGTTTAACCCCCTAGCTAGAATAGCACCGGTAATGTCAGAACCACCGCGAGAGAAAGTAGCAATATGTCCTGATGGTGTAATGCCATAGAAGCCAGGAAAAATGATCTTTTCATCTTTTGCAGCCTTAATTCTTTTTAAGTTCACATAAGTTTCAGGATTGACTTCAGCATTATTAGAAGTGCCAGTGACAATTAAACCTACATCTTTTGGCTCTAAAAATCGTGCTTTAATTCCTTGATGATTTAAAATTTTAGCAATCAAAATTGCATTAAGACGTTCTCCGTGTGCTTTAAAGGTTGCCATGCGGTAGTCATTATTAGGGTAACTTAGCTTCGGCAATGTAAGTAGAAGCTGCTTAATATCCTCTAATTCTGCTTCAGGCAGCTCAAAATATTGGGCAATTAATTCATAACGCTTAAAAATACGGGTAGCGATGTCTTGATAATTATTACTCCTCAAGCTCATATATGCGTAAGTGATCATTAGATCGGTTACTTTAATATCATCCTCAGTTCTTTTGCCCGGTGCTGAGACTACAACGACTTGTCTTTCGGGATCGGCATTAATAATACTTAGGGCCTTATCTACGCTATTACCTGAGGCTAGGGAAGAACCTCCAAATTTAACAACTTTCATATCTATTTTTCCTTAACTATTATTTCAAATCTAAAATTGAACTGATTTCTTTTTCCATATCATTTGGTTCAATAATTTTTTCGGTCTTGGGTTCACGATCAAAAAGGGCACGCACACCGATTGATAATTGACCGCCTAATTCATCATGCAATTCTTTAATTGCACCGACGCCAGTTTGCATACTAGGACCACCAGTGATGGCTTCATACACCGTTTCTGGGAACTTATATGGACTGGCCGTTGAAACAATGACCATTGGGGTTTGATCGCCGGTCTTCTTTTGATATTGATTTGCTACAAAAGAGCCAACAGCAGTATGTGGATCAATTACATAGCGGTCATAATTGTAGACCCGTTTGATTTCTGATTTAACCTCTTCTTCTGTTGCAAAACCAGCTGCAAAATTTTTTTGTAATTTAGTGAAAACTTCACCGCTAACTTGATAATGACCGCGTTGAGTCAATTGATTCATTAAACTAGCGACTTCATAGTTATTTTCGTCATAAAGGTCAAATAAAAGTCGTTCCAAATTGCTGGAAACTAGGATATCCATTGCTGGTGCATTGGTTAAATGGAACTTACGTCGCTTATCGTAGACACCATTATTAAAGAAATCAGTCAATACATTGTTTTCATTAGATGCACAAATCAACTTTTTAATAGGCAAACCTAATTTCTTAGCATAATATCCAGCTAGGATGTCACCAAAGTTACCTGTTGGCACAGCAAAGTTAACTTCGTCTCCTAGTTTAATTTCTTGTCTGCGTACTAATTGTCCATAGGTGTAGAGGTAGTAAGAAATTTGCGGAACCAGACGACCAATATTCATCGAATTAGCTGAAGAAAATTGATAGCCATTAGCATTAAGTCGGTTTTTGAAAGAATCATCGTTGAAGATTTTTTTAACTTCAGTTTGAGCATCGTCAAAGTTACCTTTGATTGCAATTGCACGCAAATTGTTGCCGCGTTGGCTGAGCATTTGCTTAAGTTGAACAGGACTAACGCCACCTTCAGGATAAAAGACTATGACATCGGTACCCTTTTGATTAGCAAAGCCACGCATTGATGCCGTACCAGTATCGCCAGAAGTAGCGGTTAAAATAATAATATCTTTAGCAATCTTTTCAATTTGAACAGCTCTGGTCATTAATTGTGGCAACATTTGCAAAGCTATATCTTTGAAGGCAAGGGTAGGACCGTGAAAAAGCTCCATGTAAAAACGGTTATCGTGCTTTTCGATTGGAACAATGCTGCGATCATCCCATTGTTCACTATAAGCGCTTTGAACTGCAGTGGTGATTTGCTCCTTAGTAAAGTCATCAAAGAATAAGCTAATAACCATGGCAGCGATTTGCTTGTAGGAAAGTTTGGATAAATCTTCTAACTTAAAATTAGCTTGAGGAAATGCAACAGGCACGTAAAGCCCACCGTCTTGAGCCAAGCCTTGAATAATTGCTTGAGGTGCAGTTAAAGTGTTTTCTTTTGAACCTCTAGTACTACGATATTGCATAAACAATCTTCCTATCTTATGAAATATTAATATTATAACTATTGTACCTTGATTAGCAGCTATGATACAATCATAAAAATAAGAAAATCATTAAAAAGAGGATAAGATCAAATGGCCATCAAAATTGCATTGCTTGGATTAGGAACAGTTGGTTCAGGTGTTTTAAAAATAATTAAAAATAATAAAAAGAAGATTAGACAAACAAGTGGTGAAGAAATCATCATTGAAAAAGCTCTAGTACGTAATCCAGAAAAACATCGTAATTTAGCTAACGAAGTGATGCTAACTACAGATTTCGATTCGATTTTGCAAGATCCCGAAATTAAAATTGTAGTTGAATTAATAGGTGGGCTTCATCCTGCTAAGGAATATATTACTGCAGCAATCAATGCTGGAAAAAATGTAGTTACGGCCAATAAAGACTTAATGGCAACTTTTGGTTCGGAATTGATTAATTTAGCTGCAAGTAAAAAGTGTGATTTAATGTATGATGCTAGCGTTGCAGGCGGGATCCCTATTTTGCGGACCTTGGCTACCTCTTATTCCAGTGACATTATTTCCGAAATTCAAGGAATTATTAATGGTACGACGAATTATATTTTGTCACAAATGGGGGAAAAGGGACTAAGTTACGAGGAAGCGCTGAAAAATGCTCAAGAGCTGGGCTTTGCGGAGGCTGATCCCACTAACGATGTTACAGGTAAGGATGCAGCATACAAGATTGTAATTTTAAGCAAGTTTGCTTTTGGTACCAAGATTAGTATTGATGATTTTACTATTCAAGGGATTAATAATCTAAAGGATTTTGACATTAAACAGGCTCAGAAGTTAGGCTATGTCATTAAGCTGATTGGGATTGCCAAAAATATTAATGGTAAATTATTTGTAGAAGTTGCTCCATGTTTGTTGCCAGAAAATGCGATTATGGCGCATATTAAAAATGAACTAAATGCTTTACAAATTAAGAGCCAAAGCCTAGGAACAGCAGTATTCACAGGCCCTGGTGCGGGTAGCTCTGCAACGGCTAATTCAGTCATGAGTGATGTGATTACTGAAATAAAAAACGTAGTGAAAAAGACCACCGGTCAGCCATTTAGTAATTTCTCCCATGTTATGCAATTAACAAGTTCGGAGGATGTGAAGTATTCCTATTATTTATCTTTCGAAGCAGAAGAGACCTTGTTTGATTTGAGTAAATTACTCTCTGATTTGGAAATTCCGGTTCGTGAGATTAAACAAGTACAATCAAGAATTGTAGTTGTAACCGAAAATATTAGTCGACAACAGCTCCAAGATTTAGCAATTCAAGATCAATATTTAAAGGCTAGCTATAAGATTTTACAGTAAAGGAAGGGAGAAAAAAATGATTATTAAAGCACCAGCTTCAACGGCAAATTTGGGCCCTGGCTTTGATTCACTTGGCATGGCGGTTTCACTTTATTTGGAAGTAGAAGTTTTAAGCGTAGCTGATCGCTTTCAGGTGGATCATGTGATGAAAGGAATTCCACATGATGAAAAAAACTTAATTGTTAAGACTGCACTAACAGTTTATCCAGGTTTACAACCGCTTCATTTACGCGTCAAAAGCAATATTCCGTTGGCTCATGGTTTAGGCAGCAGTTCAAGTGCTATTGCTGCCGGAATTGAATTGGCTAATCAAATTGGTAAGCTGGGACTATCAGATGAAGAAAAGGTTCAATTAGGAGCTAAAATCGAGGGACATCCTGATAATATTGCACCGACTATTTTGGGCGGCTTGGTTGTTGGGGCTGAAGTTAACCATCATTTTGATGCAGTTGAAGCACCACTTCCTCCATATGCGTTGGTGGCTTATGTACCCGATTATAATTTGGAAACTAAGACAGCTAGAGCAGTTTTGCCTAAAGAATTAGCTTTTGGCGTAGCTACGCATGGCTCAGCAGTTGCTAATACTTTAATTGCTAGTTTGTTTGCTCAAGACTACCCTAAAGCAGGAGAATTAATGGAACAAGATGTATTCCATGAAGTTTACCGAGAAAAACTAGTGCCAGAACTTGTAAAAGTGCGGGAGGTAGCTCATTCAAAACATGCCTTGGCAACTTATTTGAGCGGCGCAGGTTCAACTATTATGACGTGGATTGAAGATAAACATGTAGCTGGATTTTTGTCGGGCTTACGTAAACATGATTTAAAAGATGAGACATTGATCTTACATCCTGATGAACAAGGTGTCCAAGTTATCCAATAAAAAAGACTGACCAAACGGTCAGTTTTTTAGTCATCAAAGGTTGCGGCAAAACTATCACCATCAACTAGCATTCTTTTAGCATTGACAGCATACCAATAAGGAATAACCTCAGTGCCATTTTCTTGCTCGAATTCGCAGTCGGCCATTTTTAAAATTTGATCTAAATTTTTAGCACTGACGTTAGGGTAGAGCTTCAGCAAAGCTTCTTGAGTAATGCCACTTTGCGTAAAGCCACTAGCGGGATAGTTGGCAGAAAAAATATCAGAAAAATCATCTAAGTCATATCTAGGCTTAAATTCTTCATCAAAGTATTTGATTTCGATGTTTTCAATTTCCATAAAGGCACCAAGCTGTTTTGCCATGTAAGGGAACTTATTAGCTAGTTGTTCAACAGTAAACCCATTATTTGCTTTAGCTTGTGCATTGGGATGCAGTTTAAGCCAAGCTTCACGTATATTATGACTATCTTTTCTTTCAGTAAGAAGGTCTTTGACTTTTTGAATAGCTGCATTGTGTCTGTTCAAGGCTTTTTGCCAGTCTAGTCGATTAGGATATAGTTGTCTATAGCGTACAGACAAAGGATGGTTGATTGCGTTGTAGATAAAATTCAGCTTGTCAGTGGTATAAGAGGTTAGCTCATCGTCACGCCACATTAATTCATAGTAAGAACTCATGGAAAGACACCTTTCTATCTGGTTAGACTAATTAATAATTTAACTGAATAGTATCATTTTTGGCTCCATTTAACAAAAGTGATAAAAATGTCTATTTAGATTGGTCAGAAGCAAAACTTTTGTTAAAATTAATGTGTTTATTATTAGTATTCGCTCAAAGGACTTGACAAACTATGGATCAACTTGATAAGTTCAATCGACGCTACAATTTTCTTTCAAAATTGTCAGCTGCCTTCTTTTATTCAATTGCGGTTGCAGTTGCCCTGAACTTTTTTTGGACGCCGGGACATATGTACTCGTCAGGAATCACGGGTTTTGCGCAATTAATTAATACTGTAAGTGAAAGATATCTACCGTTTACATTATCAACATCAATGATGTACTTTCTTTTGAACTTTCCTTTATTTATATTGGCTTGGTTCAAGATAGGACATAAATTTACTTTCTTCACCATCGTTGCTGTTGTTCTAGGTTCTATCATGATGCACGCTATTCAACTTTGGCAGATGCACCTGGATCCACTGGTTTGTGCGATTTTTGGTGCTTCGATCAACGGTGTTGGAACTGGGATGGCATTAAAGAACGGTATTTCAACTGGTGGACTGGACATTATTGGTATTGTAATTAGGCAAAAAACGGGCATTAGTTACGGAAAATTTAATATTTTTATTAATTTGATTATTATCGCTGCTGCGGGATACATGTTTGGTTGGACACGTGCTCTTTATTCCGCTTTAACTATTTTTATTAATGGGCGAGTAATCGATGCGGTTTACACCCAACACCAGAAGATGCAAGTAATGATTGTTACTCAGCACCCACAGCATATTATCGATGGAATTCAGAATCGAATGCATCGTGGAATCACTATTTTGCACGATGCTGAAGGTGCATATAGTCATATTGAAAAGACAGTTTTGATTACCATTATTGATCGATATGATATGTATGATATTCGCCAAATCGTGCAAGGAGCAGATCCGTATGCTTTCATGAGTGTTAGTGAAGTTGAAAAAGTATATGGTCGCTTCAAGGAGCAAGAAATCGTTTAATGGATAGCCCTTAAACCTTGATATATAAGGATTTATAAATGAAATTTGAATCCTAGGGGCACTTTGGGAGCAAAACTATTCAAAAAGAAGCAGAAATGCTTCTTTTTTATTTGGAGTGGCTTTTTGTAATTCTGGCTTTATTATTGGTCTTTGTTAAAAGTGATTAAAAATGATATTATTTCGATTGAGGGATGTTGATATATCGTGGATCATTTAGTGTATTCTCCACGAGTGTGGAGGTGATCCTAGCTGTTTCGTCTTCTCTAACTGATTTTGTAGGTATTCTCCACGAGTGTGGAGGTGATCCTCATCAATTACTAAATCACTTATATCATAACTAGTATTCTCCACGAGTGTGGAGGTGATCCCTTGCATCAAGTCTTTATCATCAATCTTGTACCGTATTCTCCACGAGTGTGGAGGTGATCCCTTGTTGTGGCACTGGCTTTTTAAGCTCATTTGGTATTCTCCACGAGTGTGGAGGTGATCCTGCTGTCATAGATCAAGGCATTACTAATGTGGCGTATTCTCCACGAGTGTGGAGGTGATCCCTATACTAGATTGGTAAGAAGCAACGTCAACGCGTATTCTCCACGAGTGTGGAGGTGATCCTGTATAGAACTTCACGCTTAGCGTTCTTTTCATAGTATTCTCCACGAGTGTGGAGGTGATCCTATAAGCCACTAGAACTCTGACATCGTTTAGCAGTATTCTCCACGAGTGTGGAGGTGATCCCATAAGCTTCACCTACGATTTTTTGATAGTTTTGTATTCTCCACGAGTGTGGAGGTGATCCTGTATGTTTCTCGTATGATATTTGCTAATGATAGTATTCTCCACGAGTGTGGAGGTGATCCCAGTTTAGGTACCATTTTTTGACGATCAAAATCGTATTCTCCACGAGTGTGGAGGTGATCCCAATTTCTTCCTTCGACATGTCCTTAAGAGCATGTATTCTCCACACATGTGGAGGTGATCCTGACAGCTCTGCTGTAGTGATCGAATCAGACAAGTATTCTCCACACATGTGGAGGTGATCCTCCGACGGGGTACCCCGCGGCTGTCCATCATCGTATTCTCCACACATGTGGAGGCTAAATAGCTGCTCTGAAAAATATGTTCTATAGAGTGACTGTTTTTGTATATTATTTAAAAATATTGTTGATGGTGCACGGAGATTGCGTTCACTTATATAGTGAAAAGATGCTAAGAAATCTAAAATAGAATCGAGATGAATTGGTAATCTGGTAATCGTAAGAAGGACTTAGCTACTAATCGTTGTATTCAATTTTGATAACAAATTAGTTAAAGAGCAAAAAATGTGAAGAATTATAAATTCGTAAATTGCAATAATAAATTGAACACTTAAGCTGCTTGATAGATATGATCCAATTCTCTTTCAAAAATTTCATCTGGTGTATGATATGCCAATATTTTTCTTGGTA
>NZ_PCYT01000034.1:0-18102 GCF_002553735.1 Lactobacillus sp. UMNPBX17 | reverse complement strand
AAAAAAGCTGACTGCTAGGTCAGCTTGGCCCTATCCATCCCCGCATTAAAATACGGGGATTTTCGGGCGTTTTTCATTAAAAATTAATCCGTTAAAAAACGGATCTATCGTGTTAAAGCCTGCACCAGTAACTACTTACACTAATGTTCAAACTAAATTGGCTGGACCCCATGATTTTCCAATTTATCGCAATATTTCTAAAGACGGTGGTATCAATGCTTTCACTTCTACCAAGGATTTCAGGAACGGTTTGCTTCAATCTCTTAAATCAGCGCAAACCAAGCAAGGGCGTTTTTATCAATTAATAGTCAACGGTAGACAAATTGGTTGGGTTAATGAAAAATTCTTTTTACGTAGCAAACTACTTGCGGCAAAGCATGTATCTTTAACTCGTAATCCCTATTACTCTTTCCCAGTGAGGGATGCAATTTCTTATATTGCAGACAAGCATGGCACCTTAATCGATCCTAAAAAAGTATCTGCATCCCAAAATTTTTTTAATTCTACAACTCCTGGTAATTTACAATTAAATTAAAATACCATCATTTAAAAACAACAATCAACGTTCATGTTAGACCTAATTTAAACGAAGGCATTACTGTCGCAAACAGAACTGCTATTGTTGGACCTTCTTTAGTAAAAACATTCTCTGGTAGTTCCAAATCTCCTTCTCCAAATTGGAATCCCGAAAATAATTATCAGCCTGAAACCGAAATTAATAGATATTATGATAATAAGCATAATTTTATGATAACCCAATTTTACCAACCTCGTTTTCATTCATTAACGCCCCAACCTACTCCTCTTAATCAAATAGGAGTTATTCCTCAAGGGATCAGCCTTAAACAAAATCAATTAACTGTTTCATATTTCAGTGAACCTAACGTTGAATGGGGACATCTAGTTACTTATAATCTCAATCATTTGTCCGATCCACTTAAATCACAAAATTTACTTACTATGAAGTGGCGAGAATTAAAAAACACATCACGCAATATTGCAGTATCTCCATATATGAAGCTGGGGCACGGACAATCTATCGGCATGACTAAAAAATATATTTATGTACTGGCTAGCAGCAACAAAGAAGCTAATCCCGATAAATCCGAAGAAATTTTTCAAATTTCTAGAAAAAACTACCAAATTAACCATCTTTGGACTATAAAAGTATGGAATCGTTCTAGCTATTATCCACGCTATTTTCATAACGCTTGCTTTATTAATAGTCACTTAATGTACGCTACTTTTCATAATGCCAGCAAAGGATTATATGAATACTGGAAATTAAGTCGAAACGGAAATACATGGATGCCAACAGAAATCGGAGCAACTCAATCTGATTTTGTAAAAAACAATTCACCTCTGCAAGGCTTTACCTCTAGTCGTTCTAAGTTTTACCTAGCTTTTAACGATAATTTATTCATAATTACCCATCCAGGAAAACTCATACAACACTACCAATTTCATACCTTGCGCGAAACCGAAGGGATAGCTGTAGAAAATGATCGCCCTTATATTGAATTAGCACGCAGACCCGAATTGCTACAAATAAAAAATCAACAAAATAAAAAGAATTGATAATCACAAATTAACTATGATTATCAATTCTTTTTTATTATCTTATCTAAATCACAACTGCTAAAGCCTCATACAGCTTTAAGATGATCTCTTGTTTAAATTGGTTACTGTTATGTTCATAATTGCTAATTAAAACTTGATAGTTCTTATTAACATATTCTTTAGGTAATTTAGCCTGACATTCCTTGCCATAGAAGTTAGTAAAGACTACTAATTTTTTATCACTGTTATCTAAGAAGCGTTCATATGCAAAAACTTGTGGATGATCCTTCAAGAACATCTTAATATGCCCATAAGAAATTAACTTTTCATTCTTACGCAACTTAATTAGTTTTTGATAATAGTCAAAAATTTCGCCACTTGCTAGTTCTTTCTCTACATTAACTTGATTTTGATCAGTTGGCATCAGCCATGGCTTTACATCACTAAAGCCAGCATATTGACTATCCATCCCAATGCATTAGCACACGTGAATTATCTCTTGCCTTGGTCTTAATGATTTTTAAAGCTTTCATTTCTATTTGTCCTCCATCAATGTTATATATATTATAACCAATCATACACAAAAACGAGTCCCAAAAAAGACTCGTTTTTTTATCTATTCAAATTGTTTCCAATAATCAGCTATTTACTATACAGACAATTTCTTTGCTACAATAATAAAGATCCATGAGGAGTGATTTTTATGTTATATCCATACGCTGAATTCCCAGGCGAATTATCAATTACGTATTCTCAAATAATTCCCGATCCATCCCAAAAAGACGGTATTAAAATTTATGTACATTTTGAAAAACCAACCGATTATGGCTTCAAGAAAGCCCGCTACACTCTTCCTGACTATAAGGAAGTTTATAATTATAACTTTACTTATTCAGAAACAAAGAACAACATAGAAATCCTTAAAAGAAATGCACCATTAATTATGGAATGTGCTAAAGAAGAAAAACAGTAAACCCATTCTCTCTACACAAAAACGAGTCCCAAAAAAGACTCGTTTTTTTATCTATTCAAATTGTTTCCAATAATCAGCTATTTACTATACAGACAATTTCTTTGCTACAATAATAAAGATCCATGAGGAGTGATTTTTATGTTATATCCATACGCTGAATTCCCAGGCGAATTATCAATTACGTATTCTCAAATAATTCCCGATCCATCCCAAAAAGACGGTATTAAAATTTATGTACATTTTGAAAAACCAACCGATTATGGCTTCAAGAAAGCCCGCTACACTCTTCCTGACTATAAGGAAGTTTATAATTATAACTTTACTTATTCAGAAACAAAGAACAACATAGAAATCCTTAAAAGAAATGCACCATTAATTATGGAATGTGCTAAAGAAGAAAAACAGTAAACCCATTCTCTCTACACAAAAACGAGTCCCAAAAAAGACTCGTTTTTTTATCTATTCAAATTGTTTCCAATAATCAGCTAAATACTGTGTAGTCAAACTGTCAGGATTCTTAACCAATTCTCGCGGCATCCCTTCAGCCACGATTCTACCACCAGCTTTACCGCCGCGTGGTCCAAGATCCAAAATATAATCACTGTTTACAATCAAATTCAAATCATGTGTGATCGTGATAATGGTTGCACCTTGATCAAGCAATTTTTGCATCACGGTTACCAAAACCTTCACATCTAAGGGATGCAAACCGATCGTTGGTTCATCGAAGACAAATAAAGTATCATCTTGCTTATGACTCAAGTGAGTTACTAGCTTCAACCTCTGGGCTTCACCACCAGATAAGGTTGGTGTACTTTCACCTAAATGCAGGTAATCCAACCCTACTTCTTTGAGTAACTTTAATTCACGTTCGATCTTTGGTACCTTTTTAAACACAGGCAAGGCTTCATTAATATCCAAATTAAGCATATCAACAATCGACATCTCATGCCACTTAACTTGCTGAATTCTCGGATTGTAACGTTCACCATGACAAGTTGGACATGTATGCTGCATATCTGGTAAAAATTGAATATCTAATGTAACAATTCCAGTTCCACCACAAGTAGGACATGCACCTTCTTTATTGTTATAGGAGAAGTAACTTGGCGTGTAATGCTTTTCTTTTGCTAACGGCTGACGAGCAAAAAGCTTACGCAAATTATCCATGATTGAAGTATAAGTAGCAACCGTTGAACGGGTACTCTTGCCAATCGGTGTCGCATCAACACTAACTACATTATGGACAGGTGAAACGAATTTCTTAATTTGTTTCGGTAACTTTTCACCCTTAGCTTGTGCCTCAATAGCCGGAACTAAAGAATCTAAAATCAAACTGGTCTTACCCGCTCCAGAAAAGCCAGTTACTGCAGTAATTTGATTAATCGGAATTCCTGCTTTAATATCATGCAAGTTGAAATAATGCTCCACTTCAAATTTGATTTGATCAGGGTTAATCTTATCAGTCGTTTTTCTTGCCATTAAATCAGCTGTTCCATTTAAGTATGGAGCAATCAAAGACTTTTTATTGTTTTCAAGTTCTTGCGGTGTCCCTTGAGCTAAAATTTGCCCACCCTGGTCACCAGATCCTGGTCCGATTTCGATAATCTCATCGGCTGCCTTAATAATGTCGACATTGTGATCAACTACGACCAATGAATTGCCTTGTGCAACAAGTTTACGTAAAACTTTAATCAAACCATCGACATTAGCCGGATGAAGACCGATAGAAGGTTCGTCTAATACATAAAGAACACCGGTGGTTTCTGTTCTCAGAGTCCGAGCCAATTGGATTCTCTGTAACTCACCAGTTGAAAGCGTATTTCCGGCACGTGCCATGGCTAAGTAGTCCAACCCTAAATCAAGTAGCGGCTGCAAATTATTGATGAATTCTTTAATCAATGAAGAAGCCATCTGATGCATTTCTTCTGGTAACTTAGCTAAAACTTCCTTACTCCAAGCTGGCAAGTCACCCAATTGCATATGTTCGACTTCATCAATATTTTTACCATTAACCAACTGCTTAAGTAGCTCAGGACGAAGTCTAGTACCATGACAGACTGGACAAGTTGAATAAGTAAAGAATTCCGCAATTCTTTTTTGTGCTCGTTCACTCTTGCTACTCTTTGCTGAACGCAGGACTGCCTGGTGCGCATTTTCATAAAGAGCATTGAAGTCGTGAAAAACTCGACCAGTACCGGATAAGAAGTCCATCTTATATTTCTTTTCTGGACCGTTCAAGACAAAGTCTTTTTCTTTTTTAGTTAAATCCTTAAATGGAACATTAATGCGCACTCCTGCATGCTGGGCAACGCTTGGCATAAAATTACGTCCTGGCAATGACCACGAAGCAACCGCGCCGTCTTCGATGGACAGATTTTCATCAGCAATCAACTTATTTTCATCAAGTTGACGCACCTTCCCTGTACCGCCGCATTCAGTACATGCTCCATCTGAATTGAAGGCGAACTCTTCTGCACTTGGAACATAAAACTTAACACCACAGGTTTGGCAGGTAATCCGTCCCATTTCTTCGCCAGGCTTGGACATTGCTTCGGCAATTGCTAGACTCGGTGCGACTCTATGACCGTTGGGACAAACAGGCGAACCAAGCCGTGAAAAAATCAAACGCAAAACATTAAAGGTCTCAGTTGTTGTACCAACGGTTGCTCTTTCATTTGGAACGCTGGGGCGCTGACGTAAAGCCAGCGCTGAAGGGATATGCTTAACTGAAGTTACATCAGCCTGCGCACCTTGCTTGATTCTTCGCCGCATATATGTAGAAAGCGCATCAAGATAACGACGCGATCCTTCTTCATAAAGAATTCCCATGGCTAGGGATGACTTTCCAGAACCAGATAAGCCTGAAATAGCGACGAATTTATGGAGTGGAATATTGACATCAATATTCTTTAAGTTGTGAACTTTTGCTCCTCTAACTTCAATTTGACTTGGTAATGCCATATTGTTCCTTTCTATTTAATAATGTTTTTTAAAAATTAAAATGCTTCTGAAAAACCGGTTTTTGCCTTAAATCGTAAACTGAACCATCAATCGGCGTAATCGCAAAGGGACGCAATGTACTTCTACTTGATCTTGAATCAGCCGAATCAATCTCGACCATTTCAGGATGTGCTTGATAGATTTGATCCATGTATGAATCATCAACTTCCTCTACTTTACCATTGACAGTTACAGCTACTGAATTCATTGTTTCTGTTCCTTTTAAGCCAGTAATTGAAATAAAGGGATGCTTTTTTAATCTATTATAGAATGCACCATTTACAATAGTCGAAAAGATTAAACGATTTTGTTTATCAACTAATTCAATATCAGCCGCATTACTGCGAGGATGCCCTTGATCATCGACTGTTGCAAAAATGACGGTCTGAAAACTATCGACAATTATTCGCAAAAATTCTTCTTTAGTCAATTTATCATCTAATGCGGGTACTTCTTTTCTCATTCTCTGTTATCCTTTCACAATATACGCTAAAATGCTGTCTTTGGTTAAACCTAAGCGTTCAATATTAATGCCAATATTAAATTGCCATAGATCATCACCTAATTGTAAATTATTAGTCTCGGCATACTTTCTAATTTCAGTAAGTCCCTTTTCCATACCATCTTCTGTATTTTTAACTTTGACTACTATATATTCTCCATCATTTTGTGTAAGAATGGGAATTTTAACTTCATCATCATAAACTTTTTCCTTAATAATTATTTTTAAGCCATTCTCTGGCAACAGCTTGATAAGACTTGCCATCAACATCAACTTTCTTATTTAATAAAGTCAATTCCTTAGTAGTAAGCTTAGCATCGATTTTATTCAAAATTCTCTTGATTCCAGGATTATCTTTCAAAGTCTTTTCACGAACTAAAGGCACTAAATTATATGCTGGCCAGAAGTTTTTATCATCCTTCAACGCAAAGAAATCTTTAGTAGCAAGCTGGCCTTCTGTAGTTGAAGCAGGAGTAATATCGCCATCACCACGTGCTAAAACCTTATATTTTAAGCTAGGATCATAAATCTTTTCACTCTTAAAGTTAAACTTGCCGTAGGTCTTTTCAAGACCAGGGATCCCATCTTCACGCTTGTCGAATTCACCTTGGGATGCAAAACGAATCTTATCAGCCTTCTTTTGTAAATCAGATATAGTCTTGATGCCATATTTTTTGGCAACAGAAGTTCTAATTGCGATACCTTGAGCATCTGAACCTGGAGCATAGTTCAAAGTAGTTAGATTCTCTTTAGTTACATCCTACTCAAAATCTGTGAACAAATCTTCAATCCAGCACTGTGAGAATCGCTACCCCAATCACGTTCATCATAATTTTCAATATCTGCAAGCGTATCCGCAGTAAACAAAATTTGCGCAAAATCGACATTTCTAAATTGGGCACAGGCCGCCATTCCGGCGCACTCCATTTCAACTGTCGCAGCACCTAGTTCTCGAAATTGCTTAACTCTATCAGGAGTTTCTCTAAAGAAACCATCAGTCGTCCAAGTAGTTATTTCATCGCAGCCTAATTTCATGTCTGTAATTATTTTTTCGATCTCATTAAGGTAATCAGACTTCATATCAATGAATTGTCCTGGCTCTTGGTAGTAAAAAGAAGTCCCTTCTCCTCTAATAGCCCTGACTGGTAAAAACATCTCATTCTCTGGTAAATCGATTAATGCCCCCGTATTGCCAAAAGCTAATACTTGTTTTACTCCATACGCAATTAGCCAATCTAATAATTGAGTTGCAGCCGGAGCTCCCAGTGGTGCCTGACATAGTGTTAATTTTTCATTATTTATTTCAATTTCATAGATATCTGGTTGAAAAGAAACAGAATCAAAGCTACCTAAAATTTTATGCGGCACTTGTTTTAAGAAGCTATCGATATCTTCCTTTGGTACAAATGCATACACTAATTTTTCATGAAATTTAAAAGGTAATTTATCGTGATTAGGCTCAAGAACTGCATGCTCGTTACTGTCAAATCCTAAAATAAAAGGTTTCTCATTCATCTTTATTCCTCCAAATCATAACCACCATTCTGGAGTTAACTCACCTAACGTCATTATTTTATTTTTCTCATAGTCCATCATTACTTCAACATTTTGATAATCTTTTTCCATCATCTGAACCATGAATTCGCGGCAGGCACCACATGGCGCACCATTTTTACCATCAGACATAAGCGCCAATACACGTGAGATTTTAGTTTCACCATTAGTAATCATATTAAAAAGCGCATTTCTTTCAGCGCATACGCCTAAAGTACAGGCTGTGTCAACACACACTCCGGTATAAATCTTTCTCGATTCTGACAATACTGCAGCGGCCACACCACCAGCTTCCATATGATCGGATATTTCATGGAAGCCCTGTACTTTTTTTGCTGCTTGAAACATCTTCTGCCAAGTAGAGTAAGGAGCTAATCTATTTTTAACGTCTTTCATTCTCTTCTCCTTTAGTAAAAAATGCTTTAACCATTACATAAATTGCAATCCAAATAACTAAACTTAGTAGCCAGAATCAGGAATTATTGGTTATCGTCAACGAGACTCCATTATTTACCATCAAGTTCATTTTTATACCAAAAATTAGCTCAATAGTATGTAATCGCACGTGCGTCCACAATGAAAAAACAAAGTACAGCATAATGCAAGTGCACCAAATTCCTACTGCTTTAAAAATATTTTTTACAATTGTATTCATCTTAATTATTCCAATTCCATCGTGTCCTCAGAAAAAACGATTGGAAATTCATCAGACCATTTCTCAGTCCTTGTTTCGGTTACCTTAAAGCCAAATTTCTGATACAAATTCTTGGCGCGTTCATTATCAGCAAACACGGCTAATCTTACTGGTCGCGGCAGCTTCGCCAGAGCGGTCTTCATCAATGCGGAACCAATGCCTTTTCCCTGCATCCCTGGCAAAACATACAAGAAATCTAAACGGCGTCGTCCAAGACCGACAAATCCAACTACTTGCTCATCTTTTTCAGCAACGTAAATATCACAGGACAAAAAATACTTGAGATATGGTGCATCTTTTAACGAAATAAAAACTTGTTCCATCCCTTCTGCTTCAAGTTCCTGCATTCGTCCTTCATCCATGACTTTAGCAAGTTCATCAAAGTCTTCTGCTTTATATTTTCTAATCATGACTTCTGTCAAAACCAAATGCACCTCTTTCATTAATTTATTATAAGAAATAGATTGTTTTTTTAATTCTATCATATATAATTTTAAGCAATATACTAAATTGTTGAAATGAGGAAATCGAAATGAGAAAAACAACTAAGTTTATTCAGCTACTTCTGATAGTTTTAACTTTACTAGTTGGTTCATTTTGTGCTGCGACAGCGTGGATGGCCTTCAATAATGGTGATCAAAAAGTTATGTTTGTCGCACTAATTTTTGCTCTAATTTGCTTTATCGGCACTATTGCTTATTTAAAAGCATTGCTAAAACCATCAAAAGATGAGCCAGAATCTGCTGAAGATCATCAAGTAAAAGTTGTCGCAGCATATCAAACTTTTTCGATCTTAGATTATGTGACTATTGGAGCAAGTATTATTTCAATGATTATATCTACCTACTTGAAAAACACTAACTCTGCCAATTCACAAATCGCATTAACTATCTCTTTAACGCTTTTTGCAGTTTGGGTGCTAGGCAGTATAATGAACATCATTTGTTTACTTAGAACTTCGGAGAAATAAAGAAAAGCCGCAACAGTGGCTTTTTTTACTTTTATACATTTATGGTGGATGCGAAAATGAAACTTAGAAAAATTAATCCTCAAACATATGAACTATTTGAAAACAATCAATCTTTAGGTACCATTTCTACTTACCGCAATCCTTTTCATGACTCTTGTATATACTTGAAGTTTAACTTAATTAAAATTCCAACCACTTCACCATTTCTAGAAATTAGGAAGCAAGAACAAAAGCCACTACAAGTCATGATTGAATCTAGCCACACTAAACTCGTAGATTTTATGCTAAAAAATGGTTTCAAATGTAAAAGATATTGCTTTGAGGCTAAAGTGAGTGCTACTGACTTAAAGCATCCCTTAAGAACCCAGTTTAAAGTACTGCCTTTTGATGTAAAAGATCCTATCTATTCAAAATGTTGCGATTTTCTTTATAAATATTACAAAACTACTCATGAATTAGTCTCACCTCTTACCGCTAGTAAGAATGAATTCATTACTGAAGTTCCGACAAAAACTGGATATTATAGTTTGGATAAACAGGGGCGACTCAACAATGTTGCTTTTACAGAAAACAATGTAATTGCTTATCTATGCTCAGTTGATCCTACAAGTTGTTCATCCTTTATAGATAATTTGTTAATTAAAATCTTCAAAAAATATTTCACTACATTTTTTGAAGCCGACGATACCGATTGGGCGGCTAGTGAATTACTTGATAAATTTAATTATAAAAAGAATGAAAGTTTCAATACTTACATTTACGAGTAAGAGCTTTACTTTTTTCAACTTTTTCTTAATATAATAAAAATTATGGCATACTAACCGCAATACATATATCTAATTGGAGTTGTTGTGAATGTTAGAAAAGAAAACTTACCTATTATTCCGAGCCACCATGTTTTTATCCAATTCTCTCTTTGGCATGATCATCATCTGGTGGCTGCAAACCCAAACCGGCAAATCATCTTTAGTCGGCTTGACTAACGCGATTTTCTCAATTACCGCTGCCTTATCAATTTTTACGGTCCAATTATTGATAAGCATTCCTTCAAGAGAGCCAGTCAAATATCCCTATTAGTTCAAACTATCTTGTTATTCCTTTTAGCGGCAGTAATGTTCTGGCTGAGTCATGACATAGTACTAACGATTTTAATTTCAGCTGTTCTTTCCATGTGCGATGAATTCTTCAGTCCGGCCGATCGTGCAATCCTTAAAGAAAGCGTCCCTTCTAAAAAAGATTTAAACAGCTTAATTTCAAAGTTGAGTATGATTGATCAAGTTGTGAATATCGCTGGTACTGCCCTTTCAGGTGTTTTATTGAGTCTTTTAATCGCTGGACAATCGATGCTAGTTTGTAGCTGTTTAAGTCTGATTAGTGTCTTCTTCCTGTATGTTGCTTTAAGAAAAATCCCATCGACGAAGCCTCAAGCAAAAGATACCGATAATGAAACTAACAATTATCGCGCAAAAGTGTTCAGCGGCTTAAAGTATATTCGCCAAAATAGGTTTCTTAAATACTACTTTTGGTCATGTATCTGCTATTCCTTCGTTTCACCAGCGTTAATTATTCTCTTACCTAAACTAGCCGATAAGCTTGGCTCTGCTGGACTTTATAGTACATTCTATCTTTGCTTTGTCGGTGGCTTTCTCTTAGGAGCACTCATCTCGGGCAAGCTAACTCCTACAGTTAAAACGATCTCCTACACTTGGATGCTTAGTACCATTCCTTTATTAATGATGATCTTCTTCCTGTCTAATTGGCTTGCATTAAGTGTGCTCATCGCCTTGTTTGGTTTTCTAACTAGTTTTCAAAATATTCTGTCAGAATCAATGATTCAGATTACTACGGAAGATGCTTATTTAGGACGTGTCCTAACCACGATTCGTACTAGTACTTCAATTGGTGGTCCAATCAGCTCCGTGGTTGCTGGGATCATGCTCGATCATTCAGGCGATCAGATTTTAATTATTCTTTGCGCAGTATTCGTCTTCATTGGTGGAATCAACATGCTATTTGCAAAAGAAGCGGCAAACTAAGCCGCCTTTTATTTTGTTCAAAGATATTTTATAATTGAGATTAAATTTAAGAAAAGAGAATAAATATGAAAAAAGCGATTGTTTTAATCAGTGTAATGGCCGCTGCGCTGTTGACGGGATGCAATAAACAGACGGCAAAATCAAATTCAAGTTCACAATCATCAAGTAGTTCAAAAATTGTACGTCATGAGACTAAATCATCTAGTGAAGCTCCTCGCATTAATATTCATAAAAAATATAAGGGCTTTAAACTTGCGACTGTACCTAGCCAGTACCGTGGTACCTGGTATCGCGGCGATCCTTATTCTAAAAAGGCTAGAAAACTCGTGATTACTGAGCATACGGTTAACGGCAATGTCACTTATCAGAAAATCGATCCAAATTTAAAATTGAATCGTCACTCTGAAAAACAAAATAAAAAATACTCTGGCAATATTGTTCTAATTGATACTCAAGGTAATTCGTTAAAAGTGCGCGGCTTCTTGGATCTGGTGAACTTGGATTATCAGCCTGGTCAATTTAAGAATCATGATTGTCTCTTCTTAAGCTACGGGACCGATCCTAGTGTCGTCAACGGTGCGATTTTCAAAGATAAAAGTGTTGCGCTTAAGTATAGAAAGTATGATTTCACTAAGGTAAAGAAATAGTAAACTATTTTACCAATAAACGGCTGGACAAATCATTTAATTTCTTTAGCTATTTCACGATACTAACAAATAAAAGGTCTCTTAGAAAGTTAATGTCTTTCTGGGAGACCTTTATATTTGCTATACATTTTATTCGTAGTCTTCAGAATTAATATTAGGTTTCGGTAAATTTTGCTTATGATCAAAAGTCACACCTTGGATTCCATTCACATAAGTCCAATCCTTAAGTGTCTTCATGTCGCCAGACAAATAATATTTACTGATCAAATCATTCCAAACATCCCACTTATCCAATGGTACGTTAATCAAACCTGCACCATGATCTATCATCAACTTATTCGCTACTAATATCGCCGTTCTTTTATTTCCATCCCCAAAAAGTTGATTGCGCATATTATGATACATTAACGTCATTGCTTTATCTGTAATAGAAGTATCTTTTTGCATCAAATTATTAAAAAAATCTACTTCTTGAGGCTTCCATTCGCCTTTATTATTACCAAGTTCTACAGTAACTGAATCTGTTCTAAAACTGCCCGGATTTAACGAATCATACCTCGCAACCAACAGATTAATATTCTGCTCAATTTTTAACGATAGTTCTTTATTTTCTTTAATAACATACTGCCAGCCCCGCTTCAATTGAACAATTACGTTCAAATTATTAATAGATAACACCAGCCGGACTCATGCTATCAATAATCGTTTGCGTTTGCGGTAATATAGTATTTCCCCCTTCAAAACGTGAATTTGTAAAAACTAATCTAACTAAATTCTTTTTTGGCAAAACGTCTATTTTGTTCTTTTGTTAAGTGAAATTTATCAGGATACATCAATAACTCCTTGTTTATATTCTACTAAAAAGAAAACGACGCAACCAATAACAACAAACTAAGAATTACGAATTTAAAAAGCATCAAAAGTTAGAATTTTCTAACCTTTAATGCTTTTTTACTATGATTTTTCAATTGCATAAGCAATCACCCAAATTACTATTACAAAGATAATTGCTATCAACCATGCAGCTGAAGAAAATTGCCCACCTACTAAAATCATCAGACCAATTGCTACAGCATAGATACCGGCTAATGCCATTTTTGCTCGCTGATATTTTCCCTTTAAAGTATTTTTATACTTCTTTAGTATTTCAGACATAATCGTATAAATGACTATTGCGGTATAGATAAAGGCACTACTGAATGCCATCACTTTTCTATAATACATTATCCAAAGGATAACCATTAATAGAAACATGAAAACATAGCCTAAGATATTCAATACTTTTTCTAACTTAGCTAACTTTTTCTTCTTGGCATAGCTAGCTAAAAGTGCGACGGCTACCAACACAACAATAACCGGCAAAAACCACTGTCCACCGGTTAAAACACTCGTTAAGAACATCATCTCACCCCTTAAATATTGAATAAGACACCAACAATTGAAAATAGTATCAATACCCAAACGAAACTTATAATCAGACCTAATGCAAAAGCCAACCATTTTTTCATTCTCTTTTGTAAAATTACATAGGTCAAAATTAATACAGCAGTCTGAGGCACAGCGGCCAAGAAATTAGTTAGCGATTCTATCCGCAAAGCACTAATTGCAACAAACGCCAGACTAGTAATGAATGAGATAATCGCCATTCGCTTAACGCTAATATCTTCTACAAATTCAAAAACCAGAAATGCCACAATGAATCCTCCACCAATGTAGGCAGATTTAAAACCATGAAGAGACAAATTCATCAATGAATTGTGCAAACTAAATCCATTTTTAGCAAAATACAATAACCCTGTAATTACAATCCCTAGTAAACTGCACCAAAAATATTTCTTTGCTAAGCCACGATTATTTTTAACTAAAAATCAAAACGCGATGACAAAACCAATTACTGGAATAACTAAACTCGCCACTATCAAGACATCTTGTATATATTCTTTTTTGCTTAAATCTTCATTCATTTTCCCACCAGATTCCCTATATTTAAAATTATATACTTATAAGATGAATAAACAATAAAAAGTCGTATTTGAATCAAAGAAAAAATCAAATACGACTTTTAGTAAAAATATTCAGTTAAATCAAAAACAAGAATGCAATTAAAGCAGGAAGCAACTGCACCAGCCAAATCTTTTTAGTTGCAGTAAAACCACCAAAGATGGCCACAACCATGATCATCCCCAACAGTAACTGCCAAACTTTAATCACTGTACCAAATGGGAAAACAAAGTAACTCAAGATTAACAATAATCCCAGCATCCCATTATAAATACCTTGATTAGCCATCGAAACACGAGCTTCTTTTTGCTTAACAAAATTTTCACTCATATCAAAGGCCTTGGCTTGCTGAGCTGGTTTACCAAATATTTCTAATAGACAAATTCCAATATGTTCAATTCCGACAATAAAAACTAGCGCGATCTCAATCATCAAAAAAGTTGCTGCTGTTTCCATACTCTCTCCTATCTATTTGACAATGTTGTCACCCGACACTGCGCTCATTTTTAAATGGCTACCATTAGTTTCTTTACCAATTTGCGCATGAGTAGCTTTCCCTCCAAAAATAGTGTTATCACCACTCAATGTTGTCAGGTCACATTGGTCAACTTCAACATTTTCTATTAGATTATCCCCTGAAACAGTTGTAACTGCAAGACTTTTCGTGATTTGACTATTCTTTAAAAGAAAACTACCACTAGTCAGATCCGCATTACCAGAATCGACTTTCAGTTGATCTAATTTTGCATCCCCTGAAACAATGGACAACGACAACTTTGCGACCTTTAATCTATCAATCTTCAAATCACCACTAGCAGAGCTAAATTCCAATTCATCTAAATTAACATCTTGTATTCTCGTATCTCCGCTAGCTAGGCCAATATATGCTTCACGTAATTGGTGATCTTTTGGAACAGTAATTTTTACTTTACCTACATCACTGCTTGTCACTACTTCTATTTTGAACAAGCCTTTCTGCCAGAATTTACCATTCTTACGATCAGTTTCAGGCTGCTTAAGTCGCAGCTGCTGCTCATTTTGTATTACTACTGGCTGTTTGTCTTCTGGGCCATGATAGTGAACCTCAAAATGATCCCCAGATTCAATTGCTAAATTTATATCCGCAAAATTTACTTGCAGTTCCTCAAATGCCTCATTAGTTAAGATCTTATCTACCTTTTCAATTTTATCGTTTTTATTAGAAAACATGTTACATCACTCCTTAACTAAGTGAATCTCACGATCAAACAACTGCCGCATCCCTTCATTAAAATTATGCGCAATAAAGACAATCGTAGCTTTTTCTTTGACCAACTTTTGCAATATATTCATCGTAGCCTTTTGATCAATGGCGCTGGTTCCCTCGTCAATCAAAATAATATCAGCATCGTGAATTTTGGCTCTGGCGAGCACAATCTTTTGTCTTTGACCACCAGAGATATTCAAATTATCCAAATTCAGTTTTTCGTTAACGCCGTCTTTGAACTTGGCAATGTCGGGTGCAAAATTAACTTCATCAATGACCTGGGCAACTTTTTGATCTAAATGATCGTTAAACATCGTAATGTTGTCTTTGATGGTCCCAGGGAAAAGATTAGGATTTTGCGGAATATAACCGATTTTTGTCATATCTGGGTTGACCACGTTGCCTTTTTTATCTTTAAATTCAACTTTTCCCTTACTTGGCTTAATTGAACCTAAAATCAGCTTGAACAAAGTGGACTTACCAGCACCAGAATCCCCTGTTAGCAGGATCTTTTCACCTTGATTGATTTTTAAATCAGGGAAACGCAAGCTTTCGCCATTGGGAAAATCGAGGGCTAAATCATGTGTCGCAATCGTTGCGGGTGCAGCTGTAGTATGCTTTTTCTCTACATTAATTTCAAAAGTGTCTGCACTAATATTATTCATCAAATTATGTGAAGATTTCATATAACTGATTGCCTGCAACATTTGCCGTAAACCAATCGAAATATTAGCTGCAAAATTTTGCACAGACATAATTGCACCGAAGATAATCAATCCCTTAGTGATCAAAGAAGCTGTCATTGCCATCAAAATTATTTGCATGACAATATTGCATACACCGTTAAGAATGATCATCTCTTGTTGTGCTGCAGTTTGCTTAACGTGAGCCTGCTCGACTTTATCAGCTGCTTGCTCTTGCACTTTAAATAATTTGATCCCGGCAAAATATCTTCTAATTTCTTCAAGTCCAGAAAACCACTGCGACAAGGTATTCAAGTACATCTTATTTTGTTTGGATAAATTATCGGTTGCCCGTTCCATCTTTTTCTGGACTAATTTCGGTACATAGTAAGTAAAAATATCTAAGATAACACTAGCAACAAATAATGACCAATGCACAGTAATTAAAGCAACTAAGGCTGCAACAAACATCGTGCCATAAAAAGGAATAATTATATACCACTCAAAATAATTATCTTTTACCAAGTTAAGATCATTAGTAATTCTGTTTTGTACATCTGCAATTGCATGATACTTTCCATCTTTGAAGTAATGATCAAAAAGTTTTTGACGCAGCTTTTGATTATATTCTTCCTCTTGAACCCTAACTTCGTATTGAATGTAATAAATCAATCCTTGTGCAAATATGTAAAAGATACCTAATATTAAAACGGTCCAAAGTACACCAGACCAATTATGATCTTTAACATAAGTCAACCAATACATCTGAACATAACCACCGCCAATAGCGCCTACTCCAGCTAAGATGGAAAGAACATTAATGTAAATAAAACGGAAATAGTTAGTCTTAATAAATCCTTTAAAGCTCATCTGTTTCACCTGCCTGTCCATTGCTTAATACAATCTTGCGGTCAAAGGCATTTATTAATTCATTTGAAAAGTTATGAGCAATCATGACAATAGTCCGATCAGTTTTAAGCAAGTTCTTCAAAACTTTCTTAGTTGCTTCACTATCTATTGCGCTAGTTCCTTCATCAATAAAAAGCCACTTCGTTTGATAAACCAGAGCACGAGCCAAAATAATCTTTTGTTTTTGCCCTCCAGATAGATTATCTTGATCAAGGTCAACTGCTGTCTTGATTCCTGCAGGGAATTTTTCAATGTCTTTATTTAGATCAACCCACTGAACAGCTTTTTCTGCTAACTTATTCAACTTTGGATCAAACATTGTGATATTGTCTTGAATACTGCCAGGAAATAAAATTCCATCCTGAGCTACGTAGCCAATTTCATCAGAATTAATATTTAAATCTCCCTGTTCATCTACAAAAGAAATTTTGCCTTGAGTTGGCTTCAGTTTGCCCAAAATCAGCTTAAACAAAGTTGACTTTCCAGTTCCGCTGTCACCCAGCAATAAAACTTTCTCTCCCTTTTTCACTTCTAAGTCAGGATAAGTAATTTTCTCACCATTAGGAAAATGCAAACCCAAATTTTCAATTTTTAATTCAGCAATATTTTGATCACCGTGTTGATTTTTTGCAATTTGTACAGGCTTCTCCATCGCTGATATTTTTTGATTAAGTTCTTTAGTTGATTTGATTAAATTCCACTCTGAAACTAAATATGTAATCCCGTTCATCACAGTTGAGCTAAATGCAATCGTCGTCATCACAGCACCAAAAACAATTTGTCCTTGGAAATAGAGATAACCACACAAGAGCATCAAAATTACCTGACCAAAAGTATTAAAACCAGCACTAACTACATCCGCAATAGCTACAATTTGTCCTTGTTTAATAGCAGCCTTTTTATACGCTGTTGTCGATTGATTTAAAGAGCTATTGAAAATATCAAAGCTAGCATATCTTCTAAGTTCATCTAGTCCATTAATCCACTTAGCAATACTATTTAATAGAGATTTGTTTTTCTCAGTAACTTGAATAGTGGCCTTCGATGTCATATTTTCAAAAAGCTTAGGCAACACTAATGAGATAATTGTCAGAATTAACGTTAAAATAGCTAAACTCCAATTAAAGTAGAATAAAATGATAATGGATAAAATCACATCCAAAGCATACATGTAGACATTTTTTAGTGGTGTCGCATAATTTTTAGTTAACTGATCAAGATTAGCATTCAAATCATTTTGAACTTTAGCTGTTTCCGTAATATTATTTTCGTAAATTGCAATAATAAATTGAACACTTACGCTGTTTGATAGATTTTATCTAAT
>NZ_PCYT01000033.1:0-18129 GCF_002553735.1 Lactobacillus sp. UMNPBX17 | reverse complement strand
ATTTATTGATAACAATTGCCAATAGATTAGAGAAGAAGCTTGATTGCTTCTTTTTTTATACTCAAATGCGTAATGTACAAATAAATTTGTTTTCTAAAACCAAAATAGATTATCATAAATGTAAAGTTGATCTTGAAATGTTACCGGGAGTAAAAAGAAATGAGGTAAAGAGCAACTATGCATCGAAAAAAATTCTTCTTATACAGCTTGATAGGAATCTGCGCTTTTTTACTATTTTTATTCGTTATACCTTTGGGCGACAGGATGGATAGTGGTGTCAGAGATTCACCTAAGCAGCTTAAAGAATATATGAAGTTTCATCATATTAATGGTGTAATGTTAGTCAACGATAAAAAGGATAAAAGTCGACCAATTGTCGTTAAAAATACTGAAACTACTAACGAAGAGCAGATAGTAAAAGCAGATCAGTTGTTTCCGATTGCTTCTCTTCAAAAAATCATGACAGGAACTGCGATTAATCAGCTAGAGGAACAAAAACAGCTCAGTTGGAATACACCTTTATCAAAATATTTTCCTCAGGTTCCGGGTAGTAAGAATATTACAATTCGTGAATTAATGAATCATACAAGTGGTTTGATTAATAATGCTCGTCCATCATCTCCACTTAAGAATCAGCAAGAACAGATTGCTTATATGCTAAAATACATCAAGTATGATCATATTCATACTTGGGATTATCAAGACATAGATTATGAATTATTAGCAGCAATTATCAGTCGTATAAACAACACAACTTATAATAATTATGTTCAAAATAATTTTGCAAAGCCGCTTCATCTTCACAAGGTTAAGGATTTTTCCGAAGTGTCTCAAAAAGAAGTCCCTCAACCTATGGTTAATAATGTCAATTGGCATAAAGTAACTATCACGACTTCTTCTGATTTTGGTGCCGGTAATTTATTTATGTCACCAAATGATTACTGGAAATTTGTTTATGACCGTGTTCTTAAAGATCCTAAAATGATCAATAAATATTCTCGTCAAGCCCAACATCAGGAAGTAGCTTACTTCGGTGGAGTGTACTTAAAGGGTAATGTTATTCGCGCAGATGGTAGTATCCCTGGATACAATTGTTGTTTTGTTGCTAATTACAAGACTAAACGAATGATTATGCTATTTTCTAATAATATTAATTACTTTAAGTTGAAGAGAGCCGCAAATCATATCCTCCATGACTATATGGGCGTAGGATTATTTTACGGAAAAGCACTAAAAGTAGATCAAAAGGAAAGCTGAAATTGCTTTCCTTTTTTAATTCATTTTTTACACTTTTCATGGTATTTTAGTCTTAATAAAAGTAGAAAGGAATTTCGAACATGACTGTTAAAAAATTAGAAAATAGCAGCGATGTAAAGGTAGTGACTGAAGAAGTTAAGATTTTAACCGACTTGCTTAACGAATCTACAGAACAATTAATTGGTAAAGAACTTTTTACTAAGATTCAAAATTTAATTAAGATTTCTGCAGATAAAAATTATCAAGAACTTGAAGATCAAATCGCCAGTTTAGATAATCGTGAAATGATCGTCGTTGCTCGTTATTTTGCTACATTATCACTTTTGATTAATATTTCAGAAGACGTGGAATTAGCCAGCAAAGTTAATGTATTGAACAATACTGATCAAGATTACTTGGGAAAATTAAACGACACTATTAATATTGTTGCGCAAAAGAAGAATGCCAAAGAAATTTTGGAAAAGGTAAATGTAGTCCCTGTTTTAACTGCACACCCAACTCAAGTTCAAAGAAAGACTGTGCTTGAATTAACGGATAAGATTCACACTCTCTTGCGTAGTTATCGTGAAGTTAAAAATGGCATTATCAATCGTGATGAATGGACAGAAGAATTACGTGCTTGCATCGAAATTTTAATGCAAACGGATATTATCCGTGGCCATAAATTGAAGGTATCCAACGAAATTACCAACGTATTGACTTACTATCCTAAGTCCTTAATTCCTGCAATTACTAAGTTTACTGCTCGTTATAAGGAATTAGCTAAAAAGCATGGCTTGGATATTGCTAATGCTACACCTATTACAATGGGGATGTGGATCGGCGGCGACCGAGACGGTAATCCATATGTTACTGCAGATACTTTGAAATTAAGTGCAACATTTCAAAGTCAAGTCATTTTTGAATATTACATCAAACAAATCAATCAACTTTATCGTTCGATTTCTTTATCCACTTCTTATATGAAGCCTTCAACTGAAGTGATGCATTTATCTGAATTATCAAATGATGATTCGCCATTCAGAACTAATGAACCATACAGACGTGCTTTCTACTATATTGAAAGTCGTTTGGTTCGTACTGAACAAAAATTACTAAATATCACTAATCAACATAGTTTCCTTAAAGAACGTGATCTTGAACATTTAGATCAGATTCCTGTTTATGAAGATGCGCAAGAATTTAAAGCAGACCTAGAAGTTATTAAGCGTTCATTGGAGGAAAATCGCGATCAAGCAGTAGTCAAGAGTTACTTCACTGAAATTTTAGAAGCAATTGATGTTTTTGGCTTCCATTTAGCTACAATCGATATGAGACAAGATTCTAGTGTTAATGAAGCATGTGTTGCAGAACTACTTAAGAGTGCAGAAATTTGTGATCATTATAGCGACTTAAGCGAAAAGGAGAAGGTAAGTCTTTTACTTAACGAATTGAATAATGATCCTCGTAATTTGCACTCAAATAACAAGCCTAAATCAGAATTATTGCAAAAAGAATTGAAGATTTACAAAACTGCTCGTGATCTTAAGGATCGTTTAGGCGAAGATGTGATCAAGCAACATATTATTTCTCATACTGAAAGTGTTTCAGATATGTTGGAACAAGCAATCATGCTCAAGGAGTATGACTTGCTCGACAACGAAAATGCTCGAATTCAAGTTGTACCTTTATTTGAAACCGTTGAAGATTTAAACAATGCACGTGATATCATTAAAGAATACTTGAATTTAGGCATTGTTAAGAAATGGCTTGCTTCTCAACACAATTATCAAGAAATAATGTTAGGCTACTCAGATTCTAACAAAGATGGTGGCTACTTAGCTTCATGCTGGAATCTTTACAAGGCTCAAAAAGATTTAACTGCTATCGGTGAAGAATTAGGCATTAAGATTACTTATATGCATGGCCGTGGTGGTACTGTCGGTCGTGGTGGTGGTCCATCTTATGAAGCAATTACCGCACAACCATTTAAGTCAATCAATGATCGTATTAGAATGACTGAACAAGGCGAAATTATTCAAAACAAGTACGGCAATAAAGATACTGCATACTATAATTTAGAGATGCTAGTTTCAGCCACAGTCGATCGTATCACTTCTAAACAAATTGTTAGTGAAGACCATATTGCAGATTTCCGTTCATCAATGGATAAAATCGTTACTGAAAGTAATGAAGTTTATAAGAAATTAGTCTTTGAGAATTCAAACTTCTTAAATTACTTCTTGCAAGCAACACCAATTAAAGAGATTTCAAATCTTAATATTGGTTCACGTCCAGCTTCGAGAAAGAAACTGTCTGACTTCTCAAGCTTAAGAGCTATTCCATGGGTATTTTCTTGGTCACAAAGTAGGGTAATGCTCCCAGGCTGGTATGGTGTAGGTTCTGCCTTTAAACACTTTATCGATGCTGATCCAAGTAATTTAAAAGAATTACAGATGATGTATCAAGGCTGGCCATTCTTCCATTCATTACTTTCTAATGTGGATATGGTTTTATCAAAATCTAATATGGAAATTGCCAAACAGTATGCTGAACTATGTCAAAATGAAAAAACAAAGGCAGTCTTTGACATTATTTATCAAGAATGGAAATTGACTAGACAAATCATTCTTCAAATTGAAGGACACGATGATCTACTTAATGATGCACCAAACTTGAAGAACAGTTTAGCAGCTAGAATGCCATACTTTAATATTTTGAATTACATTCAACTTGAAATGATTAAACGTGATCGTGAAGACGAAATCCAAGGTGTCTTCCAAAGTATCATTCCAATTACTATTAATGGTGTGGCTTCAGGCCTACGTAATTCGGGATAGAATTTTTATATTAATAATTAAAAATAGGATGATTGTATATAAAAACTACAATCATCCTATTTTTCAGCCTAATAAGCAATATTTAAGCATCATTAAAATCCACAGATGTGCTGGATAGACAATATAGAAGAAATATTTAGTTAGCAAACTCTTTTGCCTCGCTTACCATTGTAAAGAAGTATAAATGGGATGACAGCAATCATCATCCACTCACTATCAAAGGTTAGTGAAGAATATAAACTAATGTTAGCGACTTGAGCATTATGAATTGCTTTAATTAAAATCAAAAAACGCCAAATAAAAATGCCAATTGATTCGACTGTCAGCTTATGATAAGCAAAATAGAAGATCAATAAAACTGGTAAAAGATATAATCCACCTTCAAAAGGTAAACTAAAAATTCCTAAGATAATTGTTAGAAGTAAATAGCACCGCGCTTTTTATTTTCTCTAAATAATTCTAAACTCCAAATTAATCCTAAAAAAATTGTCAAAGTGACTAAGATATTGTTACCTTCTAGGATTGAATAAATAGGTATTAACATGGTCGAAAATCATGAAAATAACAGCTATTGTCTTTAATTGATTACCATCCAAACTAAATATTTTTTTATTCATCTCATCATCCTTTATTGAATTACTTTGATAATTATTATCCTGTATTATTTAAGCGATACAATAAAAACTTAAAACGAGATAAATAGTTTTGATACATATGTCTATGAATCCAAGACTACATCCAATATATTTTTTACCTCTTTAAAATTATTTTGATGGGAGAATTAATCTAAAAATCAATATCTAAATGCCAACTATCTTGATTTACTGCCAGTAGTGAATCAAGATAGTTTTTCATTTCCGGTAATTTTTGAGCAATTAGCTGGTAAGCATGATTAGTTTTAAGTTGAGCTTTTTGTTTTTCAGAATAATTGCTTTTTCCAATAAAGAAATTCCAGTTTAATTCATCAATAAATTGAGTTATTGCTGTTTGTTCATCTCGATCAGTTACTGCTTTATAGAGCCAGCTCATTTGAGTGTGATTGGTGAAATTAAATAGCCCAGCTAAATATTGATGAAAATTTTCGGTTGGTAATTCTGCTTTTTCCTTATCAGTTAAATAATGTGTCATGTTAAAACTGTGACGCTGATAAGAAAAGCGAGCAGGTGAGAGATCAACAATGCCATAGCCTTGATCTGTCATGGCAAAACAAGAACTAGCTATATCTGGAGTTGAACAGGAATTACCGCGAACGATATTCTGCGCATGAATATGTCCAGAAAAAACAGCGGTCACTTTATATTTAGTGCATAATTTTTGTAACTCTGACGTATTATCCAGAGTATAACCACCATGAATAACCTGATTATGGTCATATAAATTATGATGCATAAATATTAAACTGCGTTGATTGTTCTTTTTAGCTTTTTCTAAATCATTTTCAAGCCATTGCAATTGTTTGGAGGATATTCTTCCATTAGTAATTGGAGTAAGTCCTTGATGACTGTAAATATTAGAATCTAAAAAGATTAAGTGATACTGGCTATTTAAATTCACACTATAAAACAATTCTGCACTATCAGTATTTTTATAACCGTCTGGAAAAATTGCTTTCCAGTCAAAAGGACTAATTTGTTGTGCGTACAATTCCTTTTCATTTTCAAACTTACGGGCCCAACCATCATAAATGTCATGATTTCCAGGTACAACAAAAAGATGAACACCAGCCGCTTTTAACGGAGAAAAAATAGATCGTAGTTTTTTAGCTGATGCTAATTCACCGTTAAAGGTTAAATCGCCGGTAATAATTAGTGCAGTAGACTTGTCTTCAATTATTTTGCGAGTAAAAGCTGTTAAAGCTATTTCTTGATAATCCAAATCTTTTCCAGCACTCGTATCTCTCATCCGTTGAAAGGCTGATCCATTATCATGCAATTGATTGGCAATTAAGTGAGTATCTGAAATGATAAATAATTTTGCATGATCTTTATCTGTAATAAATTTAGCAACCATTAAATCACCTTCTTAGAATCAATTATAATGGAATTCTTTTGTGAACATAAATTATCTAGCTCTAAGTCATATCAATTAACTTTGGTAACAGTAAGTGTTAGGGTAAAAGTGTTACAAAGCCAACATTCAATCTAAAAAGTTAGGAGGATTTTTATGGATAAGAGAAAAATAGTTATTATCGGAGCTTCTCATGGTGGTCATGAGGCCGCTTTTGAAATTTTGAATCACTATGACAACGTTGATGTCACCGTTCTAGAACAATCTGATTATATTTCATTCATGTCTTGTGGAATGAAGCTTTATCTTGAAGGTGAAACTACTGGCATTAATGATGTTCGTAATTTCAGAGCCGAGGATTTAAAGAATAGAGGCGGCCACATGTATAACAATACTAAGGCCACCGCAATTAATACTTACACCAATACTGTAACTGCCGAAAATGTTAAAACAGGAGAAAAGAAAGATTTTCATTTTGATAAATTGATTATTTCATCTGGTGTAAATCCAGCGAAGCTTTCAGTACCTGGCAGTGACTTAAAGAATGTTCTTTTAATGCGTGGTTACGACTGGGCAAAAGAGATTGAAGTAGCTAAAAACGATGATAGTATTAAAAACGTAGCAATCATCGGCGCTGGTAATGGAATTGCTGCAGCAGAAGTTATGCGCAAAGCTGGCAAGAACGTAACTTTAATTGATGGTGGTAAGAAGCCACTTGAGAAATATTTAAACAATACTTACACTGATGTTTTTGAAAAAGTTTTAACTAAAAATGGCGTTAACCTAGCAATGGATACTCTGGTTAAGGGCTTTTCTGGTAACGGACGTGTTGAAGCAGTTAAAACTAATCATGGTGATATTCCAACTGATTTAGTAATTGAAGCAATTGGAGTTAAGCCAAACACAGATTGGCTTGATGGCACTATTGACCTTTATGACAATGGTTATATCAAGACTGATGAATACTTTAGAACCAATGTACCAAATATTTATGCAATTGGGGATGCCGTATTCCCATATAGTATTCCAGCTAACCGTCGGGTTCCAATCCCATCTGCCATTGCTGCTCGTCATGAAGCACAATATGTTGTTGAGCACTTATTTGAATTAACACCATCCAGACCATTTACTGGAATTGTTGGTGCACAAGTGCTAGAAGCATTTGGCATGCATGCTGTAACTACTGGTTTAAACAAGAAGAATGCAGAAAAGGCTGGTATGGATGTGGCAGAAATTACATTGAAGGATACCTTGAGACCAGATTACATTCCAGCAGACAAGAATCCAGAAATTTACATTTCATTGGTCTATGACAAGAACAGCCATCAAGTTTTAGGTGGCTCCACTTTGTCGACATATGACATTACAGGTCAAGCTAACGTATTGTCTCTTGCAATTAGAGAAAAATTGACGTTAGAAGATTTAGCTGAAGCTGATTTCTTCTTCTCACCAAGTTTCGATCGTCAATGGAACATGGTAAACTTAGTTGCACAAAAAGCATTAGGCTACTATAAGATTGTTTAATAAATTAAATTGAATAAAAAATACTCTGTAACTATTAAGCAAAAGCTGTTAGTTGCAGAGTATTTTTATGCTATTTTCCTGTAGGAATCTTTATTACGATAATAGAAATAATAAGCAAAATTACAAATATCTAGGTAAGCCAATTCATCTGGTCATGAAAAAGAACAGCTCCTACAATTACAGATCCCACTGCACTAATACCCGTCCAAACAGGATAGGCGATTCCAATAGGTAAATGCTTCGAAGCAATAATTAAGCCTGCAAAACTAGCTATCATGCCAATGATAGTGATAATAGCCCAGCCAATCTGATGAAATCCATCGCTAAGTTTCATTGCTGTTGCTCACCAAACTTCACATAAACCCGCTAATATTAAGTAAATCCACGTCATCTTTTTTCCTTTCTAAAACTAAAAAAAGCAACCAATAGACTTCTTCAAAGACCTAATGAAGTGTATCAATTGCTCTTACAAGTCTGTTCTCCGGTGGGAAGAATATTTATAATTGGATTATAATGTAGGTTTATTAATTCTTGCTAAAACCAGCTTCATACCAAACATCAGCTGAAGGTTTAAGCGACCATCCAGTAATTTTTGAATTTACTGCAGTGATTGAATAAGTACCAGTTGTTGGTACGACATATGCTTTTTTATACATCCATTGTTGCCATTCATGCATTTTCTGCACGCGGTATTTTTCATTAAATGCTTTTTTAGAATCAATTTCATCTAATAATTTATTATTCATTGGTGAAACAAAGCGGGCAAAATTATAAGGCATTTTTTCTTCATAGAATACAGCAGGAGAGGAATCACCTGATGGATCCCAAGCATTAGATAAAACATCAATTCTAGGATCACTTGATTTAATTGCATTAATCCAATTATTAAACCCCATTGGACGTCCTGTTAAAAACTCAGCCTTCAAACCAATCTTTTTCCATTCCTGAATATAGTTTGTCCATAAAGCTTCTACATTAATATCTGAAACGTGAACAGCTAAATTAATAGTTAACTTTTTTCCATTAGGCTGTAGACGATATCCTGTTTGCTTATCTTTTTTATAGCCAGCTTGATCTAATAATTTATTTGCTTTTTCTAAATTAGAGGAATAAACCGGAACCTTAGCATCATGAAATTTACCAAATTGAGCAGAAATTAATGAATTAACGCGGTAGTCTAATCCACGGAAGAATCTCTGGTTGACTTGATCGATATTCATTGCATGAAGCATAGCTTTTCGTAAAGACAGATTATTCATCTTAGCATGTGGATTTTGAACATTTTTACCTAGTTTTTCATCCCATTTTCCAACTTTAAAGGCAATAAAACTATAAGTCATGCCCTTTTCTCCAACAAAGTTGACACCTTTAGTATGTTTTACTTCATCATATTGCATATTAAGTACTTGAGTTACATCAAACTTTTTGCTTTTAATTGCTTGTGATAAACTAGTTGTAGAAACAGCACTAATTTGAACGTGTTCAAAGTTGGGCTTTATGGAATAAATGGTCTTCGAAAAACTCAGAGTAACGGAAAAATTAATGTTGAAACTATCTGTGATATGCATGCTGCTTCCGCTGGATTGCTGATGGGACAAAGAGGCAATATGGTTCCGATAGTGACTATCCGAGGATTTGAATATGAATTTGATAGGGATGCAACTGTCGAGGACACAGTTAATTAGTAAATTAAGGAATATAAAAGGATCTTACTAGTTCCTGTAACTTTCATTTTGAATTAACGATCAGAATGAAAAAATATTTAGTTTAGGGATGTTGAGATAAAGGTGATATGAATGAAATTAATACTGCTACGTCATGGTCAAAGTGAAGCGGATATTTTAAAAGTGTGTGAAGGTTGGGCAAATTATAATCTAACGGAGTTAGGTTGTAAGCAGGCTCGAGTCACTTGTAATTATCTCGCTGAAAATTATATTTTTGACAAAATTTATGTCAGTACTTTAAATCGGGCAATTCAAACTGCTGAGTATTTAGCGGCAAATACACATCTTTCTTTGAATAAAACCGATGAACTTAAGGAATTTAACAATGGTCTTAGAGCAAAGTTACCATATAATGAAGCTTACGCTAAGTATCCTAATGTTCCGACACCTATTCATACCTCGAATTATGAACAGGAGACCGAATTGCATTTTAGAATGCGGGCGGAATCATTTTTATCTAAAGTTATAACAGAGAATGATTCTAAAAGTACAATAGCTATTGTCTCTCATGGTGGAATGATCATGAGATTGTATGAATCTTTTCTAAAATTACCTATGAATTCAAATGTTAAATTTACCTCTGGAGATGCCTGTTTTCACGAATGGGAGTTGACTGATGGACAACGATTTATAAATAAAGCTAATTGCTGTGTCTATAAGTAATGAAAAAATAATAGTATCAAAAAATGCTATTAATTATAATTAAGGAGTTAACGCTATGTCTAATTTAATAATTCTTAGAGGTAACTCAGGAAGTGGTAAGACCACTCTGTCTAAAAGGATTCAAAAGCGATTAGGCAAAAACACCTTACTCATCCCTCAGGATACCGTCAGAAGAGAAATGCTTAATGCAAAAGATGGAGCTGATAATCCAGCAATCTCTTTGTTGATGGATTTATTGGGGTATGGTTATGAGCATTGTGACTACGTAATTTTAGAGGGAATCTTGAATGTTAAGTGGTATGCTCCAGTGTTTAAGAAAGCAAAAGAATTATTTGGAGACAGAATTAATGCCTATTATTTTGACATTCCTTTTGAAGAAACAATGAAAAGGCATCAAGAACGGCATATTTCTTCTTTTGGCGAAGAAAAAATGCGTTCATGGTGGCTACAGAAGGATTATATTGGTTTTATTCCCGAAAAGAAATTCACGATTGACATGAGTTTGGAAGATGAACTAGAAGTTGTGATGAATGACGTAGTAAAAAGATAAAGGGGAATGCTAGTTCGATTATTGATACGCAGAAATTACAAAAAGTAGTTATCGAAAATAAGAAAAATCATGGTTTCAATACTACCGATGTAAAATTTGAGTTGCTTTTACTGTATGGTGAAGTTAATGAATTATTTCAAGCATGGTTAAAAGACGATCATGACAACATAAATGAAGAATTAGCTGATGTAGCAATTTTTCTCTTAGGAATTTCTGAAATGCTAGGTAGTGACTTAGGTGAAGATATTGTAAAAAAGCTAAAGATCAATGCCAAAAGAAAATATACAGATGGTAAAAAGATAGAAGGATAAATAGTATCAAAGTATCCAAAACAACTTGCCAATCTAATATTTTCATGTTATTCTAGTTTTATCAATTGAAATTCATTTTATGGAAAGAAGGGTCGCCATTGCGTCTTTAATCTTGCAAATTCAAGCATAGTTGAATAATTATTCCAGATTTATGACGGAGAGACTATGCACTTTTGACAAGATTAAGGATAGGCGATACCTTCTTTTTCTATACGTAAAATACTGAAGGAGAGTCTGCACTTGTCGGAAGTGTAGGCTCTTTTTTACGAGGCGATTTTATGAGCAACATTAGAATTTCAAATTTATCATTCAGATATGATGATAGCAGTGAAAATATTTTTAATAAATTGAACTTAAACTTAGATAGTACTTGGAAACTAGGACTTGTGGGCAGAAATGGACGTGGTAAGACAACATTTTTGAACTTGCTGCGTGGAAAATTACATGGTCTAGGCGAAATTCAAACTCGGCTAAGTTTTTCATATTATCCAATTAAAGTTGAGGATCAAAAGAATATTACCTTATATGAGTTACAGAAGCAGGTTGCTTTCGAAGAGTGGGAATTAGAACGTGAGTTGAATTTAATGAATGTCGACCCCAACTTGTTATGGCAGCCGTTTAATACTTTAAGTGGTGGTGAGCAAACTAAAGTTTTACTGGCATTGTCTTTTACAGATAAAGATTCTTTTGCCTTAATTGATGAACCTACAAATCATTTAGATGAAGACAGTAGAAAAGAGATTAGTAATTATCTAGGTAAGCATGAAAAGGGCTATATCGTGGTTAGTCACGATCGTGATTTTTTGAATCAAGTAACCGATCATATTTTGGCGATTGAAAATACGGAGATTCATTTGTACCAGGGAAACTTTACTGCATATGAAGATACGAAGCAGAAAAGAGATCAGTTTAACCGCGAGAAGAATCAGAAGCTGAAAGGCGAGATTCGTACATTGAATGAAAGTCGTTTACGTCTAAAGGGATATTCAAGTAAATCTGAAAATCAAAAGAACGCAAAGGCTCACTCTAATGAAATTCATGCGTATATTGATAAGGGCTTTTACAGTCATAAAGCTGCTAAAGTAATGCAGCGCTCCAAAAATGTTGAACGAAGAATGAACGATGATATTCAAGCAAAACAAGGCTTGATGACTAACATTGAAGATATTCCAGAACTGACAATGAATTTTCAATCTAATTACCATTCGACTTTACTTGAAGCGCAACATCTTGATTTGCAAATAAATGGTAAAAATTTATTTAAAGATCTAAATTTAGTGGTTAAAAATCACGGTATTGTTTCTCTTGAAGGAAAGAACGGTTCTGGCAAATCGACTTTCTTGAAAATGTTGTTAAATAAAACATTTTCAGTCACTTATCAAGGTAAGTATGAACTAGCAAATGGTTTATCGATTTCATATTTGCCACAAAATTTTACAGAATATCATGGCACTTTACACAATTTTGCATATGAACATAAAATTTCTTATGAGGAATTACTCAATAATTTGAAAAAGATGGGCTTTCCACGAGCAAGTTTTGTGACACCGATTGAAGAGATGAGTATGGGACAGCAAAAACGAGTAGCACTGGCTAAATCTCTAGTTGAACCAGCCGACTTGTATTTATGGGATGAACCAGCAAATTATCTAGACGTTTTCAATCAAGATCAACTGATTGAATTATTGAAAAAGGTCAAACCTGCCATGCTGTTGATTGAACATGACGAATACTTCATTGAGCAGGTGACGGATCACAGAGTGAGATTGGATATAGCAGAATAGAAAGAAGCACGTTACTGGTTAGTTAGTAACGTGCTTTTGTTCAGATCTTTTGGACTAATGATTCTAAATATTGTTTTCTTCTTTGAGCAGAACTTTTATCAATATTGCCAAAGCTTAACCATTTGATATGTTTCATCCCTAATTATTTCAAGGTTGAATTGATGAAAACACTTTTAATGGCACTACCGCAGAACATTTTCAAATACCAGGTGGGTGAGGTAGAGTCGTCATCACTTCAACACGCTGAATATTCCTTAAATGCCCAATGACACCAGTAGCACCAACATTATATGCAAATTTTTTTTTCATGACTTTATCGATGAAGCCCTTAATAATTGCAGGGGTATCATTCCACCAAACTGGGAAGATAAAGATACGGCGATTAGCTTCTTTCAAAAGCTTTTGATATTTTTTAACGTTAGGATCACTGGTTTTACCAGCTTTAAATAAGGAAAGTTTACGCGCATCATATGCTGGGTTAAAGTTATCCCAATATAGATCTATAGCTGAAAATTCTTCCTTTCTTGCTTTTAAGATTTGTTGAACTTTTGTGAAAATTTGGGCATAAGAATTGCTAAAGTAGATTAAATTCCACCTAAATTTGGAGCAATGACTCACTTTGGTGGAACACGGGGGCTATTTTTTACTAGCTTATTAGTTTGTATTTTTGTAGTCATCTTCCCATTATCATCAGTAGGAGAAATGACAAGTTTAGCATTTTTGCTTGTACATGCTATGGTTAACGTAGGGCATTTGCGTTTGGTAAAACACACGGGAGCTAACCGCTTTTTATTAGTAATTGCTGTTATTCTTAACTTAGTATTATTCGCATTGCTTTTTGCTCAAGCTATCATGAATGGTGAAATTTGAACTTGGATTGCAGTCATCTTCTTATTAGTGATTAGTTTTATTATTGAATATATCTGGCGTAAAAAGAATCATCAAAATATGCATTGGTTAGGTAAAAACTAAATAATTACTTACTAAAAATGGACGGAGAATTTTCCGCCCATTTTTTAATTTTGATTTGCTTGATTAACAGCTTCGATTACAGCATGACGAAATCCATTCGCCTCTAAGCTAGTTACACCTTTAATAGTAGTTCCACCGGGTGAGCATACTTGATCACGCAATAAAGCAGGGGCTATTTTACTATCACTAGCCAAAGTAGCAGAGCCCTTAACCATGCTGGCAGCTAATTGATTAGCTAGATTACGAGGAAGACCATTCAGAACGCCAGCATCCCCAAGCGCATCAAGAAAAACATCCACAAAGGCAGGACCACAGCCACCAATAGTCCCTACAATGCTTAATTGATCTTCTTTAACAGAAATTACATCTCCTAGTTGTTCTAAAAAATGAGTTATTTTCACAGCATTAATTTTAGAGATATTAGCTGGTATAAACAATCCAATAGTGCCAGCATTAATCGCTACTGGAGTATTAGGAATGATTCTAATAATTGAATGATTAGGTAAAATGTTTTCCAAATTATTATACCCAACACCAGCTACCGAAGAAATAATGGTGGTTTTGGCGTCCAGATTAATTAGTTCAGGGATGATTTGAAGTGTAATCTTAGCTGGAGTAGTTAAAAATACATAATCTAGATCCAAGTTGATTAAATCATGTATTGCATGGACTAATTTAAAATCTAGTTTTTCTGCTAATCTACTGACACGGGGATTAACTGGATTTTCTCCAATTATTTTATTCGTTGCATCTTTTTTTAGTCCTTTAATAATAGCACTACCCATTTGTCCTACACCAATTACTCCAATTTTTGTCATTTTTATCTCCTTAATGTTTGCTATCTGTTCAAATTTTATCTTAACAGTATTTACTAATCTCTTTGTTAAACACTTTTAATTCAAGAATGATATTATTACGTGACTTTGACTCTCGACATATTTTGTTCAATTGCTTGATGTTATTGCGTAAGTTTTTAAAGTCTTTTGGTGATGTTTAGAATCTACTTTTTTGCTCAATGTTACCACATAGTTGTGTGGCTTTAAGCTTGATTTTTTAGCATATTGGCACAATTTTTTGTTCATTTTACTACAAAGAGCGATAACTTTTTGCCGCTTTTTCTTATTATCAAGTGTGCTTAGATTTAAGAGTAGCTGATTCGATCTTTTAAAATGATCAACTTGTTTAGCCTGTCTGATTTGTTTTCTTTTCTTAACTAATTTCTTTATTGAGTTAATTACGCTTTGGACTATAATTAGTGAATTACGTTTACTATTTGGCTCAATAATTTGTGTTTTTGCCAGTTGATTATTATAAACAACATAGCCTAATGTTTCTAAGAACTTTGAGTTTTCTTTTAAATCAGAAGTTAAGGTCAAACGATGATAAGGAAAGGAAATGAGATTTGCATCAATTTGATTTTGATATACCATTTCTTTACGATAGGCTCCAGCCAACATGTCAGCAACTTGGATACCATAACTTTTTCGACTGTTTTCAGTATAATAATTAACCTCAAACTTAACCTCCTCATCACTAATGTTCTTGGCAATATCCTGTAGCAGAGTTCAATTTAATAAAAGACATGGATCAACATGATTTTGTGAGGTCTCATCAATTACAACATATACTTTAATTTGTGAAGAATTGATGCATTTTTTAAGTTCCAGTAAAAGCGTCTTAATTGGATGAATATATGATAGAAGTTCTAGTGACAAAAACATCAGTTCTTTAATATCTGTAAATTGATTAAGGTCACAAGCTGGACGTTCTAATATCAAAGCTGATGTTAAAAAGGGCTTAGCCACTTCTAAGGCTTTCCGATTGATTCTATCAGAAACGGAATTACTCTTTTTCTCTCGTTTATTATTGTTAGGGTAAATCTCCTTATAAAGCTGATTTAATGCCTGCATTCTTTGAGCATCTATCATATAAAAGGCAGCAATAAACCTATCAGTAGTCATCTGATCATCTTGCTTCTTGTATGAAATACTCTCATCAACAAAAATAATAAAGGTCGAACATTGCTCTTTATAAGCACAAGTTGATGATATAGCTTTTTAATTAAATTACTCATTCGCCCCCTCCTGAAAAAACTTGTGTTCGTATAAAATATACCAAACATATGATCAAAATAAAAGGAAAAATCGAAAAATTGACTTTTTTAACACAAATCTGAGATTATTTAGTTAATAAAACAAAATAGAATCGAGTCAAAAATGAGAAAAATAAATCATCTGTTTATCATGTTGTTATTGTTGATACCTTTACTGGCAGCTTGCAATAATAGTTCAAAAGAAAAGCAAGTACATAAAAGCAAAACCACTATGGTTAAGCCTAAACCGAGATTTAAAGATACTCCTACATTATATTTTCACGGATTAATGGGTAGTTATAAGAATGAAAAGCCGTTAGTCGATGCTGCTAAAGAAGCTGGTAAAACAAATAGTGTAATTCGTGCAAATGTAGATGAGACAGGAAAAGTTAAATTAAAAGGCAGGATTAAAAAGAATGCTAAAAATCCAATCGTTGAAGTCAATTTCAAGGACAATACACAACCTGACTTTTCACGTAATGGAATTTATGCTAGCAACGTAGTCAAAGCCTTGCAGAAGAAATACCATATCAATAAAGTTAATATGATTGGCTACTCTTTAGGCAATATTGCGATAATTTACTACATGATTCAAAATGGTCAAAAGAAAAATATGCCACGGTTAGTTAAACAAGTGAGCATAGCAGGGCATTATGATGGAGCATATTTCCAAGAATTACCGCCAAGCTTCCGTCAACCCAAAGGGTTAAAACTAGATAAAAATGGCAAACCAAATAAAATGAATCAAACATACAAGCAAATGTTAAAAGCTCGTCCAGCTTACAAAACAAATAAAGTGAAGATTCTTAATATTTATGGAGATATCGGCAATGGCGGGGATGGAGTAGTTGAAATAGCTTCTGCCTTATCATTGAAATATTTAACTTCTGGTAGTAAATATCAAGCAATTAAGTTTACTGGTGTAAAAGCTGATCATGGCAGTTTGCCTAATAATGATCAAGTAATTAATAAAATTGTTGAATTTTTATGGTAGTAGAAAAAAGGATTGTTCAAATTGTTTTATCAAGAACTAAAAGCGAATTTTGAAGAAAAAGCTAATTCTGAACAAGCACAACAACTAGCAGGTTATATGCGAAATCAGTTTAAATTTTATGGTTTGCATACACCCGAGCGACGAAAGATCTATCACGATTTTTTATGCGAGAAAAGAAAAAGAATAAAATAGACTGGAATCTATTAAATCGAGCTTGGGAAGATCAATATCGAGAGATGCAATATTTTGTTTGTGATATTTAATTGCAATGAAAAAATATCTTACTTATAACGATATTGATAGAATTGAACGTTTTGTCAGAACTAAACAATGGTGGGATACAGTCGATAGTCTAATTAAGCCTATTGGTGATCTTGGCTTACGAGATGCAAGAATTAATGAACTGATGCTTGAGTGGTCAACAGATTCTGATTTTTGGGTAAGACGTGTAGCAATAGAACATCAATTGTTACGTAAAAAGAAAATGAACACTGACTTACTTGCTCAGATCATCGAAAATAATTTGAACAGTCAAGAGTTTTTCATTAACAAAGCAATAGGATGGGCCTTACGTGATTACTCTAAGACAAATTCAGAATGGGTAAGACAATTTATTGCTGAAAATTATGATAGAATGGCTAAACTATCGATTACAGAAGGATCGAAGTATTTATAGCAATAGCGATTATGTGGTATATCACATAATCGTTTTTTTATAAAAATTTTTGCATTTGAACAGGTGTTTGATATAATGACACGTGAACACATGTGCGATTAAACAAGGAGGACCTCCAATTTATATATTTAAATTAAGGAGAAGAAAAAATGAAAGTCGAATCCAATTCTACTAAAAAGGCATTAGACTATCTTTTATCTCAAAAAGAAGGGACGTATCTATCAGTAATTGAACAAACAACTGGATTAGGTAAAACACATGCAGTGATTCAAAAAATCGCTGAGATTTTACAAAAAAGTCCAGACCTTGAGTTAAAACCCAAGATTTTTGTGGTTACTTCTGGAATTGAAACTAGAAATGAATTTTTCCATGATTTAAAGGAAAAGTTACCTGAATTTGAAAGCAGAATTCTACTGTTTGAGAGTGTACCTGATCAAGTTAAACATTTCCTAGAAGAACTATTATCTAAGACTGATTATGAAAATGATCGAACTTTAGCCAACGATTATTTAAGCAGCTGGTTTGATCAAAATACTGCGACGTTTAAAGATACTACTGTTTTACTAAAAAGAATTGCAAAACAATATATCTTTGTTAAACAAGAAAATGATACGTTCGGAGAATTAAGTTCTCGGTTAAAACGCACAATTTATTACGATTTAAAAAGATTGGCACAAAAAGAAGAAATAAAACTTAATACCCGTAAATTGCAATAATAAATTGAACACTTACGCTGTTTGATAGATTTTATCTAAT
>NZ_PCYT01000032.1:0-18744 GCF_002553735.1 Lactobacillus sp. UMNPBX17 | reverse complement strand
AATCATTGACATTGAAACTTGGTGCAATTCATTGCCAAGAAAGATCTTGGCTTATCATACACCAGATGAAATCTTTGAAAGAGAATTAGATCGCATCTATCAAACAGCCTAAACAAAAGTGTTCAAGTTATTATTGCAATTTACGAAGAAAATATTTTTATTAATCAACACAAAAAAGCCGAGATTCATGAACGAATCTCGACTTTTTGTCATTTTGTGTTTAATTTTAGTTTTCTACGATTAAGCTCTTAAGATCATCTGATAACTTAACTGGTGCATATTTAGCACTAACTAACTTAACAGCACTTTGCTTTACATAGCGCTTTTTGCCAATGTAAACATATCTAGTTTTACCGTGCTTAACGATCATTGATGACTTAAACTTCTTGCCCTTCTTGATCTTCTTCTTAGAAGCTTTGAAGTAGATCTTCTTTGACTTCTTAGTCTTCTTGTAAGCGTAGTAAATCTTTGCGCCCTTCTTTGACTTAGGAGTTATAACGATGTACTTTAAATCTCTGTTATTAAAGGCATCTTGAATAGTCTTAACATCTGCAGTTCTTTGCTTTACAGCGTCATCAAAAGTTGGAACAGTACCACTTACTGTTACTTCTGTTTCTGGAACAAATAATTGAACATCCTTACCATTAACATTCATAGTTCCTTCAATGGCATATACTTTATTCTTCCCTGAAGTTGGAACTATGTAAGTAAGTTGAATTGCTTGACCTTTTGTATAACCAATAGTAACTGGTTTAAGTGTCTTACCATCATCACCGATAGTATACAAAGTAGGGTTAGTATTCTTAATAGTAGCAGTTACTGTTCTATATTTAACAGTCATCGTACCTTTTTTAGCTTGTGAATTGGTACTTGCAGTTTGAGTTGTATCAGCGGCATGTGCAGTTTGACTTAATACAGCACCGCTACCAGCTAAGCTAGTTGAAAGCATCACAGCTGCAGCTAATGAAGTAAATAATTTTTTAGTTTTCATATTAATCTCCTAACTTAAACTCTTATAGTTTCATTATAACATTCATTATTATTCATCAAAATACAAATCCAACTATATTTACATCTTAATTACTAGCAAATAATTGTCCGATTATTTCCATATCTTCTGCTTGAATTTTAATATCTGCTTTAGGTTGTTCCTTCATCGCATCTGCTTCAATCAATGGAATAATTCTCTTTTGGTTAAAGTAACTAATAACCAAGTCTATGACACTAACTTTATACTTAGTTGCGATTTCTGCTAAAGCATCAATATCTTCTCTAATCGAAATCTCAACTTGCATTTTATGCTCACGAGCTAGATTAATTAATACTGGATCTTCGTAGTTTAATTGCATTACTACTGGCTTAACTTTTTCTTTAAGCAATTCACCTAAAATATCAGTAGTTGCGTCGGCAACGCCTAAACACTTAACCCAGCCTTTACACTTTGCTTCTTCCAATTCATGCCAAATTTCCTGATTACGTTTTTGATCATCACTCAATTTTAATAAGCAAAGATCAGGACGGCTGCTAATTAAATTAGCCCTAACTGTAGCAAAATAATTGCGTAATTCCTCACGGGTCTTTACATCCTCTGAAATCACAGTTTCCAAAAAGAGCTGTGGTAACTTTTTTCGCATGTACATTTTTTGATCAGCAGTCTGTTCAATCAATCGAAATCCTGCTGCAACGGCTTCATTAAAAGTTTGATCATTATCAACCTGCACACCAACTTTAGGTATTAAGCTACCATCATTTAGTACAATTGCTTCATCAAAAATTGACATCAAAATTCATCCCTATCCCAGCTCAACATAAATCTTAATTGCTTCTTTAAGGGTTTGATATACCGTAGATACGTGCAAGCTATGGGCTAAAAATTCTTCTTTTTCAGCTCTAGTCATATCTGAATCAAAGAAAACCTTAATCTTCATTTCAGTAACCACAGATTTGCCATGGTCTAATTTTTCTGTTTTAGCTTGATTTTCAATACGAAGATTTTTAATACCAAGATGATGGATTTTATTAATCATCCCTGCCGATATTTCAATGCAAGAATTAACGCTGCCGCACAAATATTCAACTGGATTAGGTCCTGCATTGTACTTGTCATCACTTACATCACAAATAAAGCTATGGTCACGAGCATCACTCTTAATCTGCCATTCTGTATCTTCAAGTTTAGATTTTACTAAATAGTCACTCATAATATTTTCCTTTCTCTGTTAATGGTGATCAATTGCTCCATTAAGTCGCTTGCGCCAAATAAAGTAAACTACTAACATCAGAGGTACCAATACCAAATCAACCCAATAAAAATATTTAACCGGCAATACGCTGTCAACTACCCCACTAATCATCGGGCCAAAGGACATTGCAACGTCCAATCCCAGGTAAAAAGTAGAACTGGCTAAACCTTGCTCCTCAATGGGGGCAAGCAATAATGCCGTAGACTGCAAAACGGAATAAATAATACCATAGCCCAACGCCATTCCAGCAGCAGCTAAGGCCATTTGCCAGTTATTATTCATCACTGCCAATAAAAAGATATAAGCTGCAGTAGACACCAGACTAAGCCAGAACCACACACCAAAACGAACAGTATCAAAATACCGCTTTAAGCCTATTCTGATCACTAATAAGACTAACGCATAAATCAAAAAGTAACTACCAACAGCGACAGTTAAATGACGCTGTTCAACATAAGTCACAATATCAGCCTGCGTAATAAAATAGGGCATTCCAAACAACGTGGTTAAAATTGCGACTGGCAAAACGTTCATCTGTATAATCTTAAAGTGCTTTTTCTGCGTCTGTCCTTTTTTCTTAAGTGGCAAAGCATGATTGCCAACAAACTGAATCACCACAATCATCAAAAAGGCCGCAATCGCTGCAGCAATTAAACTTTCACGATAACCAATTTTTTGATAAATATTAATTGAAAGCGCTGGTGCTAATGCCATAGCTAGTGCATTCATTAAACCGTAAAAGCCCATCGCTTCACCTACGTGTTGACGCGGTACTAAAAATGCTAGCCAGGTTGTCATGCAAACAGTACACAGAACATAGCCCGTTCCGTTGATTAGTCTAAATAATAACAACAGTCCACTTGATGGAGTAAAAATATAGCCTAACACGCCAATCAAGATCAAAACACCGCCAATTAAAGACAAACGATACTTTGAAAATTTATCAGTTAAGTTACCTGCAACAGGGCGTAAAAACATGGCCGCTATACTCATAATCCCAACAATCACGCCGGCAAAGGCACTGCTGGCTCCTAATTTTTTAGCGTACCCATTAATCAGTGGGTTAACAAACATCGTGCTAAACATAAAGAAAAAAGATGCTGCCATTACTAAGACAACATCTTTGCTATAAATAGATTTTCTCTTAGTCAAATCAGTCCCTCGATTTCTATTTTTATTATACAACTATCAAGAAACTATTTGACTATTTTAAGACTAACGGTAAAAACAATGTCTTCGCCCTTGTAGCCAACTGAGATCTTGCCACGAAAAGCCTGTACTAACTCGCGTGCCATCGCGAGACCGATGCCAAAGCCGCCTTTTTTAGAATTATGCGATTCATCTTCTCGATAAAATCTTTCAAAAAAGTGAGTATAATTTTTGTTTTTGCCTTCTTTATAAGTATTGCTGATACGCAAAACAGCATTCTTGCTCAAAGGACTCTTGGATAATTCCACTCTAATTCTGCCATGTGGATCACAATATTTTCTAGCATTATCAAGTAAAATATTAATGATTTCTGCCAATGAATGCTTTTCAGCAATTACATTTAATCCTTCACGAATAGAAACCTGATATGTCAGGTCATTCTTTTTCATGATCGATTTAAAATCTTGAGTTGATTGTTCAACAATTTTTGAGAAATTAACTTTACTTAAAGTTAATTCTCCCGTTTCACCCGCTCTAGCTAATGAAATTAATCGATTAACTAATTTAGATAGCTTATCAACCTGTTCTTTGGTACTTTGATTCCATTCCGAGTCATTACCTATCATTTCTTCCATTTCGGCATTAGCAGAAATCACCGCTAAAGGTGTCTTCAGCTCATGCCCCGCATTAGTAATAAATTCCTGCTGCTTGTGATATGTATCAATAATCGGCTTAATTGCTCTGCGAGAAACTAAGATTAGCACTAATGCGAATACAATTAATGCGCCAATTCCTAAAACCACTGCCACTCTGAACATCAACCAAAAACGATTATAAATTAAGGTCTCATTTAAAAAGACGATTAAAGTTTGACCAGCTGAATCTTTGGTAACTCTATAAGCATACTGATTTTGTCCCGCCTTAATATTTCCTTGCTTATTATGTTCAGCCAATGTTCTGCGAGTAATATCAGCAATTTCAGTATTTTTAATCTTATAAACGTTATTGTTATTAATAACCTTAACTTGATGGCTAGCATCAACTGTTACGGCAAAATAGCGATATTGATAAACAGCTTCAGGATTATATTTTCCCGCTAAAAAATTCCGATTAATTAAGTCATCCTGATTGCCAAAAGCCGGCTGTGCATTATGCGGTGAAAGATGACCCTCATTTTTTACTAAAGCGGTCAAAACTCGATTAATTTCATTTTGATTTTGAATACGAGTAATTCCTACCAAACTACCTAGTGTAATTAACAAAACTATCAATAAAGCAGCGACAGAAGCACCAATAAATTTCCAGCGAAATTTTTGAATCATCTTATCACCTACTTAACTAAGCTATAATTACCATCTTTTATTCCGTTAATCTTCACAGAACTTTGAATTGATTGCAATTTTTGTCTTAAATAGGAGACATATATCCAAACTATGTCGCTGTTTGCATCTTTGTCATTGCGCCATACATGGCTAAGTAATTCTTCAGTCGATAATTCTTTTCCTTCATTCAAAATAAAGTAATCCATCAACTGCGTTTCTTGTCCATTTAACCGAATGGAATTATGACTCACTAATTCTTGTTCAGACACATTCAGAGTAACATCACCAACGCTCACTTCATTAGGAGTAAAGTCATCCTCTCTTCTCTCCTTTGAACGCAGTCTAGCCAGCAATTCTTTTAATGAGAATGGTTTAGTTATATAATCGTCTGCCCCACTATCAAGGCCAGTTACTCGATCATCAATTTCTGACTTTGCGGTAAGCATTAAAATATATGACTTATCACCACTTTTTCTAATTTTTTTTAAAGCGGTAATTCCATCCATTACCGGCATCATAATGTCCAAGATAATGACATCATATGAATTTTCCTTAGTGTGTTCAACGGCTTTTAAGCCATTATCGACAGGATCAACTTCATAACCTGCCTTTTGCATGGCAACAGTTAATACTCTGAGTAGTTGTGGTTCATCTTCTGCGACTAAAATCTTCATTAAATAATCAATCCCCTTCTCTAATCAATTGTCTGATGGTTTGCATACTAATGTCACAAGATGCCAATTCATCAGCAACTCTTTTCAGTTCTTTACCAATCATTTCTGGATTCTTGATTTGATGTTTATACTTCATTTCATGCTCTAAGCTTGCCCAAGTATCCATGGCAATTGTTCTTAATTGTACTTCGACAAAATAATGTCCTGGAATATTACCATCGACATCTTGCTCGGGAACCATTACATCTAAAATCATATGATAGGAACGATAACCATTAGGTTTAGCATTAGTAATATAATCTTTTTCTTTCACTACACTAACGTTGTCCCATTTTTTAATAGCTGCAATGCAAGTGTAGATATCATCGACAAAATTGCAGACGATACGTAAACCAACGCTATCTCGATTTTCCCTTAAGGCAGAATTGGGCGTAAGTGGTAATCCCTTCCGTTGGCATTTATCTTCCATGCTCTTTTCGCTTTTAACTCGACCACACAAGTGTTCATAAAGTCTTTCGTGATACTTTTTTTCATAATTTTGATTTAAAGTAGTAAATTGCTCCGTCATTTGTTTAAGCAATTTATCTAAAACAGGGGTATATTCTCCGTAAATATTCAACATTTATCCCTTCTTCCTATATTCATCATAACAATGAAATTTGACTTTTCTTTGAAGGAACAATTATTAAGGAATTAAGATTACAAATGAAAAAGCATACATCGAATAATTATCGACATATGCTTTTTAAATTGAGAGAGAGTAAGAGAAAGGGGTTAGAATTTTATCTGTTCACCATTCACTAGCACTTGATAAGTTAAATCTTTCAAGTTTGCAACTAGTTCAGCTTTTCTAGTTTGTTCTTTATTCATACGGACGATTCGAATTTCATTTTCATTAGGAGTAGAAATATCAATTGAACCATTCAAGTCAAATGCAGCTTCTGTATTTCTAAAAGTGAAGAGCTTGAGTAATGATGCAACAACCGGACGTTGAATTTCTTTTTCAATCTCTGCTTTGCTGTAATAATGACGGTTGATATTTCTGCCTTCTTTCGTTTCTTCCAGCAGTTTAATATCATTTTTACCAGCTAGCATTCCAACATAATAAACTTGTGGAATGCCTGGTGCAAAGACTTGCAAGAGTCGTGCCATGAAGTACTTTTGATCATCATCACCAAGAGCTGAATAAAACGTAGTATTGATTTGATAAATGTCTAAGTTATGATATTCAGCACTAGAATACTTCTTCTTAACGTTGGCACCAACTTTATATAGCTCTTGACTGGTATAGTCGATCTCCTCAGGAGAAAGGATATCACGCGCATCAACCACACCAATGCCGTCATGGGTATCCAAAGTTGTAAATTGCTTCATCGGGCATTTCTTAAGCCAGGCAGCAAGACGATTGCTCTTGCCAGAATACAGTGAATACAAAGTTACCATTGGCAAGGCAAAATCATAGATAAAGTAGCCATGCTTAGCAATCTTGAATGGCATTGAATAATGCTCATGAATTTCCGGTAAAATGGTTGCACCCTCGTCTGCAATATCGTCTTGAACTTGCTTCAATAAGTCCCAGATTTCTGGTTCAACGAAGAAATCATTGGTATCAAGTTTCTTAACTGCATAAGCAAAGGCATCTAAGCGAATAATATCTGCCCCATGTTTAATTAGGCTAATCAAAGTATCTTTGATAAACTTTTGAGTTACTTTTTGACGAACATCCAAATCAATTTGTTCAGGTCCAAAAGTGTTCCATAACTTCTCTTTGGTACCATCGGCAAAGGTTATTTCCTGATAAGGCGCACGGTCCTTACGCTTATAAATTAAATCAACATCAGCTTGAGTAGGACGGCCTTCAGGCCAGAACTTGTCCCAGCTAAGAAACAGCTTGGCATATGGACTTTTGTCTTTGTGCTCTTGAAAATCCTGATAATATTTAGATTGTCTAGAAATATGGTTAATCATGAAGTCAAACATCAAGTAATATTTTTCACCTAATGCTTCAACCTGAGCCCAATCACCCAACTTAGGATCTACTGTAGTGTAATCAGTTGGCGCAAAACCGCGGTCACCAGTTGAGGGAAAGAATGGCAACAAGTGAATGCCACCAACTGCACCTTTTAAGTCATTTTCTAAAACTTCGTTTAATTCTGTTAAATTTTTACCCAAGCTATCTGGATAAGTAATTAGCATGACCTTATTTGTAATTGCCATAATTTACTCCTATTTTATTGCTTTGAAGTAGTACATATAAGCCTTAAAGTCACCATGTTCAACTGGATCATAGATACCCATATTCATCAATTCGTCGCCGCCATAAACTTGGTGCGTTCTTTGATCTTCATATTGTTTATTTAGATCAAGGCCAACTAATTTAGTCTTAGTTAAATATGGCTGAGCTGAAGCCATTACTTTGACTACGCTCAAAACCGCCTCATTTTGATCATCTGAAACAGTTTCCCAAGCACATTGATTGCTGGTTTGAGCGGATTTCAAGCGGTAGAACTTACCAAATTGAGTAACTTTTCTAATCTTCTTGTATTCCGCCACCTGCTTTGCGACAGCTTCACGATCTTCCTCATTCATCTTAGTTAAATCAAGTTCATAACCAAGATCACCCCACATGGCAACAACGCCACGGGTATTAAATGGAGTAATTCTGCCATTTTGTTCATTAGGACTAACTGAAACGTGAGAAGTCATCATTGATTGCGGGTAAACCAAACTTGTACCATATTGAATGGTTAAACGATCAATCGCATCGCTATCATCACTAGCCCAGATTTGTGGGTCATAGTAAGCCATACCGGCATCAAATCTACCGCCACCGCCTGAGCAGCCTTCAATTAACAGATCTGGATGAGCATCAACTATTCTTTCAAGTAAATCATAAAGACCTAATACATAACGGTGGTAAACTTCACCTTGACGATTAGCTGGTAAATCAGCTTCATAGATATCTGATAAGTGACGATTCATGTCCCACTTAATATAGTCAATCTTGCCTGATCCCAAGATCTTTTCCATTTGGTTATAAATATTGTCGCGTACTTCCTTGCGTCCCAAGTCAAGCAAGTATTGATTTCTGGATGGACTTGGTTTTCTGCCAGGAACATGCATCAAATAATCTGGATGTTCTTTGTAAAGATCAGAATCATATGAAATCATTTCAGGTTCAAACCATAGACCAAATTTCATCCCTTGATCGTGAACATAATCTGCAAAATGTCCTAAACCATTTGGAAACTTCTTTTTATAAACTTTCCAATCACCTAATGAAGTATTATCGTCATCACGATGACCAAACCAGCCATCATCTAAAACGAACATCTCAATGCCAAGCTTCTTAGCATCATCTACAATAGTCTTTAACTTATCTTCATTAAAATCAAAGTAGGTTGCTTCCCAGTTATTAACTAAGATTGGACGTACTTCATTCTTGTATTTACTACGAATAATTCGATCATGAATCAAGCTATGGAATGCTTGACTCATCTTGTTTAAACCTTGATCTGAGTAAACCATCAAGACTTCTGGAGTTTGGAATTCATCCCCAGCAGGTAGTTGCCAGTTAAAGTTGAAATCATTAATACCAACATTAACATGAGTCTGAGCAAATTGATCTTTTTCAACTTCAAACTTATGATTACCAGAGTAAACAAAGGCAAAACCATAAGCATCCCCATTAAATTCATTGGTATCTGGATCAACTAAAGCCAAGAATGGATTCATTTGGTGACTGGAAGTACCGCGGTGACTAGAAAAGACGTGAATACCTTGGTTAATGTGTTCGCGATCCACTCTTCTTTCATGGGCGTGAGCACCCGGTAAAGTAATTGAATCAAAGTTGCGATCGACAAAATCAAGCTGCATTGAAGCAACTTTTTCAATATTGACTGTTTCATCGCCTGAATTTTTAACCTTTACTGATCTTACAATTACAGGACGATCACGGTAGATGGTGTACAATAAGTCAAAATCAAGCTTAGTCTTTTGATCCTCAAGAGTAATGATCAAAGTTTGAGCTTCATTATTATCCTTTACCCATGAATGAGGCAATCCTTTCAAGTCCGGCTTACCATCCACAATTTGGTAATCCTTGTAAGTTAAAAACAAAGCATTAGAACCATCTTTTTGGCGGACAACCGCAGCTGGCGTATGATAATCCATTTCGCCTGCTGTACTATATTCCTTAGGTAAAGAATCGCGAGAAAAAGTTCTATCTAATGAGCCAGGTAAGTTACCGGAAAAACCACGATCGACTCTTGGGTAACGCAATTCATTATGATAATTATTTACTTTTTTACCGAAGTATAAATGACAAAGCGTATCGCCATCTTCTACTGAAAGAAGATATGAAATTTGCTCATTATGAAGATGAAAGACTTTATTCTTTTCGTCGAAAGTAATTAATTCTTCTGCCATAATTTTTCTCCTATTTAGCTTCAACTTTTTCTTTAGCTGCCAAAGTCATGACTTCATCTTCTGCCTTGACCTCAGTACCTGCCTTAGCTGTTAATTTAATATTTTCAAATTCATTTGAGTTAGTAACTACTACAATTACAGTATCATCAAGTCCAGCCTTCTTAATAGTTGGATCCCAGAATTCGATTAATTCTTGGCCCTTCTTAACTTTTTGACCTTCTTCAACATATGAGACAAAGCCAGTACCCTTTAATTTAACGGTGCCAAGACCAATGTGAATTAATAATACTAATCCATTATCACCAACAAGACCAACTGCGTGTCTAGTAGTAAAGACCTGACGAACAGTTGCGTCAAATGGTGCTAATACTCGACCATCTTCTGGCTTAATTGCAAAGCCTTGGCCAACAGAGCCACTTGAGAATGTTTGATCGTTAACTTCTGATAAATTCATTAACTTACCAGCAATTGGAGTAGCTAATTCAATTTGACCAGTAGCTGACTTAGCAGCATCTTGATCGCCAGCATACTTCTTACCCCAAGTTTTTTCAAGTTCAGCAACAATTTCTGCGTGCTTTTGTTCACTTAAGATGACCTTAGTAGCAAAGATAATAATCGCAATAACAAGCATTACGGCTGGTACAGCAAACATCATCAACTTAAAGTTCATCTTACCAGCAGCGGTAATTGATGCGGCTGTTGCACCTGTAGTCATACCTGCCATGATGGCAATTTGACCAACAACACCGTTAGAAACGGCACCACCGAATTTATCGATCAATGGACGAACTGACAAAGCAAGTGATTCGTCACGGTGACCAAGTTTTAATTGACCATATTCAACAGAGTCGGTAATAATCATTAAAACGATCAAGAAAACCATTTGTTGTGGGAAACCGAATAATGATGCAGCAAGTAAAACTAATGGAAGATTGCTACCTGCAAAAGCAAAGATTCCCATTGCACAAAGCATTACAACTAAGCAACTTGTGAAAAGTGCTTTACGACTCATTCTCTTAGACAAGATCGGGAACAATGATGTTGCAATAATACCTAATAAAATGTTAATGGTTGAAAAGATTGAGAATGCCTTTGGCATACCCATAATGTAAGTGAAGTAGTAGACTTCAAGAGAGTTGGTAATGTTAATACCAATACCGTAGAATAAGTAAGCTAAAGCTACCCACATTAATTGGTCGTTACCAGATAATGCTTTAAAGATACCAACGATACCTTTAGTATCTTTTTTATTCTTACGAATATCACTGTTTACTTCACGAGTGAATAAACCAACACACCAAGCAGAAACAAATGCGATACCACAAATGATTGCTGCAAAAATAAACCAACCTCTGTCATCACCAGTTGAAGTAGCTTTGGCTGAGAAGAAGATTACAGCTGGCATAACTAGGATACCAACTAAACCACCACCGACAGTTGAACCAACACGAGCATAAGTAGCTGTCTTTTCACGTTCACGTGAATCAGTAGTTAATGATGGAAGCATTGACCAAAAGCCGACATCCTTAAATGAATAGAAGATATCCATGGTGATATACAAAACACCAAAGACAATCATGTATAAGATAGCATTCTTTTGATACAAACCACCTAGGTTAGTAAATAACATTAAAAGAATGACTGCAGAGATTGAACCACCAACTACAACCCATGGACGGAAGTGACCCCAACGAGTTTTAGTACGGTCAATCGCATTACCGATAAATGGGTCAATGAATAATTCTACAATTCTTAAACCCATGATAATCAATGTCACGATACTGATCATTTTGGCATCTTCTGCCGCATTACCAGTATTAAACAAGTGTGACGTAATAAACATAATTAAATATCCTGATAACAATCCATAGAATGAATCATTACCAAAGGCACCAAAACTATAAGCTAGTCGTGCGCCTATTGACATTTTTCCTTGATCTTTTTTCATCAGATCTTTCCCCCTCTATAGCGTTCATGTATTCGCTTTCATTATAGTTATTATTATCTGTCAGAGAAGAATTTTTAACCATAGCACTGTCATCACGATTTATGTCATTATTTTTAATGAACATAAAAACATGTTTAATTCACCAATCAGTGATATCATTGTATTATATAGCAAATCTAAAGACATAAAGACATGTATAAATAGTAAAATTGAGGAATTTTTATGGATGGATCATACAGAGCATTAAGCAATAAAAGCTTAGAAAGCAATATTTTATTCTGGGGACAAGAAAATTGTGCGCCTAATTATACTTTTAAAGGCAATAATGTACGTGATAACTATGTTATTCACTACATTCAACGAGGCAAGGGAACTTTTGCTTCGGCAAATCACTCCATGGTTACCTTGCAAGCTGGGGATGTGTTTATTCTTCCTAAAGGCGTACCCTGCTTTTATCAAGCAGATAGTAAAGAGCCTTGGAGTTATTTTTGGTTAGGATTATCCGGTATTAAAATTAGAGCGATGCTTTCAGACTCAATTTTATCTACGCAAAATTATTTAAGGCAGGTTCAGGACAGCAAATTTTGTCAGAGCCTGCAGAATTTATTTGAGGCCGCACATTCACCTAGCTCTCTTACTAATGACATACTGATCGAAGCTTTGCTTTATTACACTTTTTACAATTTGAATATTGAATATCCTACCAAGAGAAGAAAGAATTCAGCCACTAAGGACGAGCAATTGCGTGCTGCTATTACTTATTTAAGACAAAACTTCGAAGATTCATCTCTGTCAATCATTGATCTTTGCAACAAGATGGATCTTTCTCGCAGTTATCTTTATACTCTTTTTAAAAACAATCTAGGGCTTTCTCCACAACAATTTTTGATCAATTTACGGATGGAACAAGCTAAAGAATATCTAGCTAATACTGATAATACGATTCAGGAGATTTCAAGAATTATTGGTTATAATGATGAATTTACCTTTTCAAAGGCATTCAAGAAGTATTCTGGCTTCAGTCCAAAAATCTATCGCCAAAGTTTGACGAAATAAAAAGATTGGAAATCATTTGGTTTCCAATCTTTTTTACTTATTGATTCTCCATTATTTATCTTTCTCAGCTTCAGCAGGCGTGTTAACTGGCGTTAATTTTGGACCAGCAACATATTCAAAGTCTTCAACTTTCAAATAGAAGTCGTTAATTCTAGGGTCCGATCCAATGCCTTTCCTCTCTTTATTAACAAAGAATTGCATGAAATCATCATTCTTTATCCGATAGAACAACTCTACTTTCTTGCTACTTGGAACGTAAATATATTTTAGTTCTTTAACAATTATTGGATAATATCCAGCTTGATTGTAATTAGTAGCTTTTAAGAACTTGTCGTCATACTCTTGTTCACCATGACTATTGTAAATCGCAGCCTTGGTAATTTCCGGCTTTGCCTGAATAGTTGTATTCTTTTGGTTAAAAACATTAACCGGCTCAATATGACGTTTGACATCAACTTCGGAGACACGTCCCCAAACCCAATCATCTTTAGTTCCTTTAACATGGTAGAAAACTGAATCTCCAACTCCTGTTTTGAACCAGAAGTCATCAGGATAGCCGCGGAAAGTTGAAATATACTTATCAACTACTAGTTTCTTACCTTTTTTATAGTAACGTCCACTTTCACGATTAGAATTTCTATTGACGATTTGCTGACTGCTCTTCAAAACAACGGTAGTCTCTTTCTCATCGACGTAAATCGGCTTACCATCAAGATAGCGCACATTATTTGCCTTGATATAGCGATTCTTGCCAATGCGGTAGTATTGTTTACCATGAATTGTCTTATACTTTAACCAAAAACGATGCCGCTTTTGCCAAGAAACAAATTTAATACCAGAGGAAGACAAGTACTCAGAATAAAACTTTTTAGGTGAATTAATTTCTTCAAATTCACCAGGTACTTCTAAAGTAGTATTCTTTTTAATTGTTTTAGCCTTTTTACGTTGGCCTTTGTAATTGTATACATATGAATTATGATCGATAGTCAAATTGGCTGGGCCATTTGGCAAGCCAACATTTTTAGCATTAATATAATAACCATTGCCAATGCTGTAATACATCTTAATATCGCCGTTACTAGTCTGAGACGAAGTACCAATATATGTTTTCAAAGGAGTTGGCTTACCATAATATTTAAGAACTGTTCCCTTCGGAATCAAAGTGACCTGGCCATTTTGTTTTAAAGCCACTTTCTCTCCATTTGCATCCCGCAACTCATCTAGATGAACCTGTTTACCATCTTTGCGATAAGCATAAGAAGCAATTTCCAGAGTAAACGTATTATTTTGCGTTTCTTGTGCTGCTTGAACAACTGGAGTCTGCTTTACTAAAAACGGAGTACTGACTCCCAAGAGTGCAGATATAATAATCACTTTTCCTAAACGCATATAGTTACCTCGTTTCATAAACTATAGCTGAATTGTACTATCTTAAGAAAATTATTACTTGTATTAAACATTGAGACAAGCAAAAAAGGATTGGAAACCACAATTTCCAATCCTATATTTTTACTCAAACTTCCAACTTACATTGCGCTTAAATTCTTCACCTGGTAACAAAGTAATGCGCCCCAAATCATTGCCTTCAGCCGGTGGAATTTGTGCTTCAAAAGTAATTCCCGCATATTGGCCGAAATCAGAGGTATATTTTCCAGTATGATCAAAACCATTTCCAGTATAAATAATCAATGATGGTGCATCAGTATTCACGGTCACCTTACGTTCATTTGAACTTAAAACAGCGCCAGGCCGATTGCCATTTAAAATAAATGGATGATCCATGCCTCCTCTGTCTTTGATTTGAGGATCGTCAGCTTCCAAAGCATCCCCTACACGCTTAGTCTTTCTAAAATCAAAAGCAGTGCCAGCAACTTCTTCCATTCCACGATCAGACATTCCAGAGTGATCAACTGGCAAATAATAATCAGCATTCATTTTTAGCTTAAGATTTTTGATATTATCTTTTTCACCCAAGGTAAAGTAAACATGATTTACCGGATTAAAAATAGTTAATTGGTCACTCACCGCATTAATTGAATAATGCAAAGTATCATCATTGTCCAATTCATATTTGACATGAATCTTTAAATTGCCTGGATAATCATTATGACCATCTGGATCAAATAACGTTAAATCTACTCGTGCACTGTTTTCATCACAAGAAGGTTCAAAATCCCATACTTCAGTATCTGTACCAATTCCGCCATGAATGTGATTCTCACCTTCGTTGATTGGCAATTGATGAATTTCAAGACCATGTCTCCATTGACCTTTTCTGACTCTACCGGCAATTCGGCCAACTGTACCACCTAAATAATTTCTTTCTTGAGAATAATCAGCTGGTGAATTTAATGACAAAATCATATTCTTGTCGTTAAGCAAAACTTTTTCTAGCGTTGCACCATAGTTAAGTACCTTAACAACCATGCCGTTGTCATTTTTTAAACTAATTTCACAAAGATCTTTGCCATCTTTTCGACCATATTTATTAAAACTTGTTTTCATGTTCTCGCCTTTTCTTTTTTGTATTCGCTTTCATTAATATTATAAAGTATTTCTTATCAATAACATATGCGTTACCGGTAACAAAAAGCGAGACCCTCAAGATCTCGCTTCAATTACTTTACTTAATCTTTTTGGTTAAAGCTGTAATAAATTTATCCCAGCCTTCATCACCGTCTGCATCATTCTTAAACACGCCAGCATCTTGAAGAACTTGTTCAAATACTTCGACAAGTGATTGCTGCATTACTTGATCAACATTGTCCCAGCTAATTTCGTTTTCAGCCTTAACTTGATCAGCCCATTCTTTATGACTAGCAGCCATATTGTTATCTTCACCCAGCCAGTATTTCTTTACTTCTTCAAGTTCACTCTTAAGACGTCCTGGCAAAATAGCACGACCCATTACTTCAATTAAGCCGATGTTTTCCTTCTTAATGTGCCATAACTTTTCGTGTGGGTGGAAAATGCCCAAAGGATATTGATCACTAGTATTGTTATCACGCAAAACTAGATCGAGCACGAAGTTCTTGCCTTCACGGTGCATGATTGGCGTTACCGTGTGGTGACGAGTCTTACCATCGTAAGCTTTAATGCTGCGTGCAGTGTCTGAATAGTTATCCCAGAATTTGATAATCTTTGCACCAAGGTCAATTAAGTCAAGTGAATTTTCACTAGTTAAACGCAAGTCGCTCATTGGCCAGTCAACGATCCCAGCCATTACAGTTGGGTATGAATCAAAGACAATGGTCTTCTTGATGCCTGCCTTCATCATTGGGAAGGTATGACGACCACCTTGATAGTGCTCATGTGCTAACATTGAGCCACCAACAATTGGTAAGTCAGCGTTAGAACCAACAAAGTAATGTGGCAACATCTTTTCAATTTCTACCAAATTAATTAAAGTTTGTTGATTGATCACCATTGGAATATGCTTTTGATCTAAGAAAATACAGTGTTCATTAAAGTAAGCATATGGTGAATATTGGACGCCCCATGGACGACCTGCGATATTCATACGAATGATTCTTAAATTAGAACGGGCATTTTTACCATAGCCACCTAAATAACCTTCATTTTCAAGGCAAAGTGCACATTGAGGATACTTCTTGCCTGTTGCATGTGCCGCTGCAGCAATAGCCTTAGGATCTTTTTCAGGTTTAGATAAATTAATCGTAATTTCTAAGCCATGACCTTTTGAGCTAGTGCCGGAGAAGACAACATTTTTGGCAATAGCCTCTTTTTTAACATAATTATTGTCTTCACATAATTTATAAAACCAATCTGTAGCCTTCTCTGAAGACTTTTGCATTTTTTGCCAGAAAATACTATTAGTCTTAGATGGTGTTGGTGTAGCTAAATCATAAAGTTGATCATTTAATACTTCACGTGAGGTGATATCGTCAGGAATTTTTTCATTTTTAACGGCCAAGTCAACTAATTGCTTGGCAGCTGGCTTATCGTTTTCTTCTTCATCATGATCACCAACTAATCCTCTAATTTTGTTAATAACATATACTCGATCTAATGGCTCGTAAGCACCGCTATTAATAACTTCATCCGCAAATTTTTCAATAACCTTCATAACTTTCCCTTCTCACACTAATTAAATTCTCTTAGTACCATCAACGATTTCTGCATCATAGAAGCTAGCATCATAACCGATTGTATCGCGGTAAATCTTACCAACATTCTTCTTAAAGTTCTCAGCCTCTGACTTCTTAACAATAGCAATTGCACTACCGCCAAAGCCACCGCCGATCATTCTGGCACCGAGCACTCCAGGTTGTTTCCATGAAGCTTCTGCCAAAGTATCGAGCTCTTTACCAGTTACTTCATAATCATAGTGAAGAGATTCGTGAGAAGCATTAATTAAACGACCAAGTTTTTCAAGATCGCCGTCTTTCATTGCTTGAGTTGCACGTAAAGTTCTTTGATTTTCACTAACTGCATGACGCGCACGTTTAATTTCTGTTTCATCATTGATGAGGTAAGAATATTCATCAAAAGCATCGTTATCAAGTTCACCTAATGCCTTAATATCAAGCTTTTGTTGCAACTTTTTAAGAGCACGACCACATTCAGCAACCCTATCATTATAAGCAGAATCAGCTAAAGTATGTGGTTTGTTAGTTGCCATGATAATAATTTCGTAATCGCCTAATGCAAGTGGCATGTATTCATACTTTAAGGTGTTGCAGTCTAAGAAAATTGCACTATCTTTTTTACCCATAATGCAGGCAAATTGATCCATAATTCCTGAATTTAAGCCGACAAATTCATTTTCAGTTCTTTGACCCATCTTGGCTAGGCTAACGCGATCAACGTCTAAGTTAAATTCATCTTTCAAGATGATTCCCATTAACATTTCAATGGCAGCACTTGATGAAAGACCTGAACCTGATGGCAAATTAGCTTCGATATATAAGTTAAAGCCATGATCAATGCCATTATATTTCTCACGTAAATAAGTGATCATACCCTTGAAATAGTTAGCCCAGAAACGGTCTTTATCTTTTTCAGCAGTTGTATCATCAATATCAAATTCAACGATCTCGCCATCTACGTTGCCTGAATAAAGACGCACTTTTTTGTCTTCTCTTGGACCATAGACTCCATAAACACCTAAACTGATTGCGGCCGGAAAGACGTGTCCACCGTTGTAGTCAGTGTGTTCTCCAATTACATTAATTCGACCTGGAGAGAAAAATACGTCCTTTGCCTTTTCGTTAAAAGTTTCTTCGTATTTCTTAAGTAGTTCTTCTTTATTCATAGTTTTTACCTCAAGTTTTATTCTGTAATCGTTTTCAAGTATTAGTATATACTCTTAGCTCTATTTAGTAAATAGTTTACTTAAATAAATAAAGTATTTATGTAAAATGAAAAAGAAGCCAAGTATTAAGCTCGACTTCTCAAATATATGGGAAAAATTTTTTAAAACGTTATTTAGTTAAAATCTGGACATCCCACCTTTCTATCTTTTTATTTGCCTTTTTGCCAGTTAAAATATCCTGGTATCCACTAAATTTTTGCTATTCGGACAAAAGTTATGTCGCTGCCCAAAAACGTGTCGTCTCCCCTGATAATCAACACGAGCAACATCCGGATATTTCTTAAACATCCAGGCTGGCATTGCAGCCGTCGAAGTTCCCATGACAATTTTAAAGTTAGCTTCAGATAACTCCTCAACAATCTTATCCAACTTTGAAAAATCAAATCTATCCTCTTTGGGCTCAAGCAGTGCCCATGAAAAAATATTAATCGTTGCCGAATTAATTTCCGCCTGCTTAAAAATATGAATATCCTTAGACCAAGTTTCTTTAGGCCATTGATCTGGATTATAGTCTCCACCGTATAAAAAATCAGTGGCGGATTGTAAAATCAAATTGAACACTTCGTTCAAATATTAAAAAAAGTCCATT
>NZ_PCYT01000031.1:0-19183 GCF_002553735.1 Lactobacillus sp. UMNPBX17 | reverse complement strand
ACTTCTAAATTGAAATATCGGAATACTAGCGTAGACGTTGGTAAGAGAAATGGAAAGCACGAATAGTCCAAAATGTATGAAAATAAAACATAGTCATACATTTGCTTACATTTTTTATAGCAGAAGCACTACGCAAAGAAAGAATAAAATTAGGACTAACACAGGATCAAATGTGTGCTGGGATCCTTAGTCGTCCTTTTTACGCAAGGATTGAAAGTGGCAAAAATCGCATAAATGCGGAGAGCTTATTTAAAATATTGCTTGAGCATCAAGTTGATCTAGTAGAGTTTTGTGATCTTATTCAAGATGATTATACGTCAGAAGAACGAAAAGTTGAGAAGCAATTTGAATTTAAAATGAATCTAGCAGTTAGTGCAAAAGATACTGAAGCTTTGGATAAGTATTGTCAGCAGATAATGAATTCATCTAATAATGAGGTTTTGAAGTTGCGAGCATTAATTACTTCGGCATATTTTAAGGGTGAAACTGACAAGATTGATGTAGAAATCAGGACGAAGATAAAAGCTGAGTTTGATGGAGGGAATAATTGGCTTGAGCGACCAGACCTACTGCGATTATTGGCTAATACGATGCCGATGTGGCCACAAGACGAATTGGACTTTTTAATTGGGCGCTTGCTTGATTTTGCAAAAAAATCTGAGCTTTCAGAGTTAACGACTGAAAGATATTTAAGATTGCTAGAAAATTATCTGGTGGTTTGTTACGACAGAAAGGTTCATAAGAAAACTACACATTTTGATCATATTGATGACGCGATGGAATATATTATTGATGCTACTGAGTCGTTTCACTTGATGATTTATAGAATTGAAGTGTTTTATATGAAAGCATTATTTTTAGATCAAATGGACAAAGCAAAAGAGATTAAACAAGAGCTTAGGAAAATAGGATATGGAAATATGATTGCCAATTGGCTTGAGTAAGACTTTGTAACAAATATGATACAAAGTCAATCGCAGGAGAACTTACATGATTTAAAATAATAGTTGAAGACTTAGATGGAAGGAAAAACTTAAGTTAATGCAAGTCGACGTTGCTTCCATTGTAACTACAGTAGTAATCCTAATTGCTGTTACAATAATTATTATGAAAAAAGAAAGTAAAATATCTGGAATAGCAATTATTACTGTTGGTGTGGTATTTCTAATAGATTCATGCTTTCTTAGATATAAACCAGTTATGCAACTAGTAGTATTATCGATCTTTTTTATTATGCTTGGTATATTTTGGATCATTAAGAGCTATAAGAAATAAGTAAATCCAAAAATTAATGGAAATCGAATATATGATTTAGAAGAAACAAGGTAAAATAAATTGCGTGAATCATTACTAAGTCCCAAACTTTATCAAGCTCTAAAATACATTTTAGCTGTAACACTGATAATAATCTTAATCTTACCATTACCAGCAATTAATCAGAAAAAGATCAATTACTGGCTGGTAGGATCATATTGTCTAGTCCTGGGCGATTGGTTAGCTACTTGGATGCAACATCATCATATTCATTGGGTTATTAGCATAATCATGGGATACGTAATAGCGTTCATTATTTGTGTAATACTGTATCTCTACACAGCAATGATTTAATTGAAAACAGACATAAAAACACCGAAGTTCAAAATCTGAGCTTCGGTATTTTTTCTATCTATTTTCTTCCTGTGCAGCCAAGTGATTGATCGGACCCCATTTTGAACCAACATCAATTGGGTGAGAAATTGCAGCGTAAGTAAAGTCCTTACCAATTTTTATAGCATCAATTACAGACTTTCCCTTAGCTAATTCTGCCGCAATAACTGCGGAGAGAGTATCACCTGTGCCATTCACGCGATCAGTCTTAAAGAAAGGCTTGGTAAATTCGTGAAATGCGCCATCTTCAGTCAACAAAATATCAGTTACTTCAGTCTGATTATCTGAGTCATGACGTCCCTTCATCAAGACATTTTTAGCACCCATCTCTTGTAGCTTTTTAGCGCCTGCGTGAATTTCTTCCTTATTATTTAGCTTCAAGCCAGTTAGCTTTTGTTGTTCATAAAAGTTAGGCGTAATTACATCGGCTAGCGGCAATAATCTGCCTAAGAAGGTCTGGTAGGCATCATCGTCAAGTAGGGTGGCACCGTGCTTAGTGATGATGACGGGATCAAGCACGATTTTACCCATGTCGTATTTTTCAAGATTATCGGCAACGCAATCGATAATTTCCTTGTTAGCCAGCATCCCTGTCTTAGTCGCATTAATCTTGAAGTCGTCGTTTAACACATCGAATTGCTTTTGGATAAAATCAAGCGGCATAATTTGTTGGGCAAAAATTCCTTTTGTATTACCAGCTACAGCCGCGGTCATCAGCCCCATGCCATAAACGCCCCGTGCATAGAATGAATGCAAATCTGCTGGCATTCCTGCACTACCATCACTATCGTTACCCGCAATTGTTACCGCAATTTTTTGATTTTTTTCCATTAAAATGCCCTCCTTAAAAAATCCTTATAAAAATTATACCGTATCTATTACATTAACTGCTAGAATCTGCATTAGAAAAACAGTAATATTATAAGAAAGCGCTTTTGCAGAAAAGAGAATAACTATGACAGAAAAATATATTTTAGCAATCGATGAAGGAACCACCTCTACTAGAGCAATTATTTTTGACCATGATGGACGTGAAGTTGCTTCTGCCCAAAAAGAATTTCACCAATATTTCCCAGAACCTGGCTGGGTTGAACATGACGCTAATAAAATCTGGATGGCGGTCCAAACAACAATTGCCAATGCTTTTATTAATTCGGGCATTTGGCCTAATCAAATTGCCGCAATTGGCATTACCAACCAACGTGAAACGACCGTTGTTTGGGACAAGGATACAGGTGAGCCAATTTATCATGCAATCGTTTGGCAGTCACGGCAGACAACAGAATTAGCTGAAAAATTAAAAAAAGAAGGCTATAGTGATGAAATTCGTCAAAAAACAGGCTTAATTATTGACCCATACTTCAGTGCAACTAAGATTCGCTGGATTCTTGATCATGTACCTGGCGCGCAAGAAAAAGCTGAACAGGGAAAGTTGCTTTTTGGCACGATTGATAGTTGGCTAGTTTGGAAGTTAACTGATGGTGCTAAACACGTGACTGATTACACTAATGCTTCACGGACCATGCTGTTTAATATTCACACGCTCAAGTGGGATGACGATATTTTGCATTTGCTCAATATTCCTAAGCAAATGTTGCCTGAGGTGCGCTCGAATTCAGAGATTTATGGTGAAACAGCGTCATATATGTTCTTTGGTGGACAAGTGCCAATTGCTGGGATGGCCGGTGACCAACAGGCAGCCTTATTTGGTCAACTAGCTTTGAAACCAGGAATGGTGAAAAACACATATGGCACCGGTGCCTTTATTGTGATGAACACAGGGGACAAGCCAACAGACTCTAACAATAATCTGTTAACGACCATTGGTTATAGCATTAATGGTAAGATTACTTATGCTTTAGAAGGATCAATCTTTGTGGCTGGTAGTGCAATTCAATGGCTACGCGATTCGATGAAGTTGATTAAGCATGCACCGGATTCTGAACAGGCAGCTTACGAATCAACTTCTGAAAATGAAGTTTATGTTGTGCCAGCATTTACGGGGCTGGGTGCACCTTATTGGGATGCGGAAGCGCGAGGATCAATTTTCGGTGTTACACGTGGAACAACAGATAAGGATATTATCAAAGCCACGTTGCAATCCCTTGCTTATCAAACTCGTGATGTTGTTGATACGATGCAAAAAGACTCTGGTATTAAGATCCCGAACCTGCGAGTTGATGGCGGCGCAAGTAACAACAACTATTTAATGCAGTTCCAGGCAGATATTTTAAATATCAAGATCGAACGGGCTAAAACGCTAGAAACTACTAGTTTGGGCGCCGCATTTTTGGCAGGTCTTGCCGTTGATTATTGGAAAAATACGGATGAGTTAAAGCATATTTTCAAGATTGGGCAAGCCTTTGAGCCTAAGATGCATGAAGCAGAAAGAAATAAACTATATTCAGGCTGGCAGCGTGCAATCAAGGCAACGCAAGTTTTTGCACATGATTAGCGATGTATAATAAAATATAATATATTAATACTTTTGCAAAGAAAGGGTAAGCAAAATGGAGCATGATAGAATACTTGCTTTAGATGGACCGCTTAATTTTAGAGATATCGGCGGTTATAAGAATGATAAAGGTCAACATGTAAAGTGGAATAAAATATATCGTTCTGATTCGCTTAGCTCTTTATCTGATGAAGATGAGCAAAAGCTAGCTGATCGCCGGATTACAGTTGATATCGATTTACGTTCAAAGTATGAGCAAAACGCAGCTCCAGATAGGCAATGGCCTAATGTGCGTTACGTGGATGCGCATATTTATTCTGAAAACCGTAAGGAAAACAAGGGTGACAATAAGCTTTACCGCTTTATTCACCATATCCCCGACATGGGTGACAATTTCCTAGGTAAAATTTACCAGCAGGTTCTACTTAACTCACACAGCCAAGAAGAATTTGCCAAAATTTTTGCGGAATTAATTGAACTCCCCGAAGAAGATGCTCTTGTCTATCACTGCAGTGCCGGCAAAGACCGTACCGGTATGACATCAGCCTTGATTTTGACTGCTCTTGGCGTAGATGATGATACGATTGCACAAGATTATCTGTTGACCAATGAACTTTACGATTTTGCCGTTTCCAAGCAATATCCTGATGAAAATCAAATTGCTAAGCTTGTTTCAAAGATGAATTTAACTAAAGGTGAAGGACCAGCTATCCGCGGCATTACCGAAACTATCCGTAAAGGGTGGGGCAGTTTTGATAACTTCTTCAAAAAAGAGCTTGGTTTTAGTCAAAAAGATCTAGATAGATTTAGAAAGATGTACTTAGAATAGGAATAAAATGACAACTTTATCTGATGTAGCTAAAGAAGCAAACGTCTCCAAAATGACGGTATCACGGGTAATCAACCACCCTGAACAAGTAACGCCAGAATTGCGTGCCATGGTTGAAAAGGCGATGGAGTCTTTAAACTATCATCCAAATTCTATCGCGCAGGCTTTAGTCAATAATCGTTCTAACGTGGTTAAATTTGTTACTCTGGAAGATATCGATACAACAGAACCTTATTACATGAACCTGCTATTCGGCTTTGCCCGTGGTTTGAACTCCAAGCAATATGCGATGCAACTGGTAACGGATCCTGATCAGATTGAAAAGGGCCGTGCTGATGGTTATTTGATCACTGGTGCCCGTAACAAAAACTACGACATGTTTGATAAGCTAGATAAGCCATTCGTTTTATTTGGTGAAAATCACCGCGGCTATGATTTCGTTGATAGCGATAATCAAACTGCCGAGAAGATGGCAACACAGTATGCATTGGATCGCTTATATAAGCGCATTATTTTTATCGGAATTGATATTAAAGAGCCATTTGAGTATTCGCGTGAAGCTGGTTATATCAACACTTTGCAACAACACCAGCTTATTCCACAGATTTACCGTGTAGCTAACCACAGTCATGCCGCCCAAGATGTGATTCATGAGCATTTTAAAGGGTTTAAAAAAGATACTTGTTTTGTCTGTGCTAGTGATCGAATTGCGGTAGGCGTTGTCCGGCAGCTGCAAGCTGAGGGCGCTCGGATTCCGGAAGATTTTGGTGTGATTGGCTTTGACGGTGTCTTTTTGGACCAAGTTTCTAATCCTAAGTTAACTACAATTAAGCAGCCTATTTTTAAGATGGGTGAAATGCTAGCAAGTATGTTATTGCAAAAAATTGCTCAATCTGGTTCCCCACAAGGTGAAGTTATGCTTAAGCCAGAATTGATTAGACGAGAGACTACTAGATAATAAAATCGCATTGATTTTCACATCGATGTGATTTTTTAATTTCAAAATTTTTCCATCTCTGCAATGAAAGCGCTATACTTAAAAATAAGAGATAAGTTATAGATACATCGAATAAAACAGAGGTCACGATATTATGAAAAAAGTTTTAGCAATCAATTCTGGTAGTTCTTCTTTTAAATATAAGCTCTTTTCTTTTCCTAGCGAAGAAGTAATTGCAAAAGGCGGAGCAGAACGTGTAGGTATGCCAAATTCGATTTTTAAAATAAAATTGGCTAACGGTAACGAATATATTAAAAATATGTCGATTCCTACGCAAAGGGATGCAGTAAGCTTATTGATTGACTGTTTAAAGAAATATCATGTTGTAGAGAAATTAAGTGAAATTAAAGGAGTAGGGCACCGAATCGTTAACGGTGGAGAAGTATTTCCTAATTCTGTAGTCATTGATAATCATAATTTACACAAACTTGAACGGATTGCTCAATTAGCACCTTTGCATAATGGTCCTGAAACAGAAGGAATTAAAGCTTTTATGAGTATTCTGCCTAACGTTCGACAGGTTGCCGTTTTTGATACGGCATATCACCACACTCTTGATGCTGTTCATTATTTATATTCTATTCCGTACAAGTATTATAAGGATTACGCAGTGCGTAAATATGGTGCACATGGCACTTCTGTACGTTATGTTGCCCCTCGTGCCGCTAAGATGATGCATAAAAATATTAACATCGCTCGTTTAATTGTTTGCCATTTAGGATCAGGTTCATCAATCACTGCAGTTAAGAATGGCAAATCATATGATACTTCGATGGGCTTTAGTCCATTAACTGGGGTGACGATGGGGACTCGAAGCGGTGACTTTGATCCATCGGCTTTGCAATACTTGATGCATAAGACTGGTATGGATATTGATCAAGCAATTGATATGTTGAATCAAGAATCAGGGTTGTTAGGTATTTCAGGCGTTTCATCAGATATGCGTGATTTGATTGAAAGTGATGAACCAAGAGCCAAGTTAGCTCGTCGTATTTACATTAATCGGGTAGTTCGCTATGTTGGTGCTTATGCTGCAGAAATGGATGGTGTAGACGGTATTGTCTTTACGGCCGGTATTGGTGAACATGATCCCGGAATTCGTGCAGGCATTATGTCTTCTTTGAAATATTTAGGCTTAAAGGCTGACTTTGAAGCTAACAGAACTGATGGTGAAAAATTTATTTCAAAGCCAGATTCTAAAGTTAAAGCTTTGATTGTACCAACTAATGAGGAAGTAATGATCGCTCGTGAAGTCATTAAACTTACGAGATAATAAATAATAATTAAAAGATAAAGCATATCGCAAGATATGCTTTTTTGATACCGGTAACATCTCTATACATATTGAAAACGGTTTCTTATATCAACTAAACTATGCATGGAGGAAAAAATTATGGCATATTGGTATGATCACGCAATTATTTATCAAATTTATCCTAAGTCTTTTCAAGATAGTAATGATGACGGTATTGGCGACCTAAATGGTATTCGGAAGAGAATACCATACTTGCAAAATTTAGGGGTTAATGCCGTTTGGCTTAATCCTATTTTTGTTTCACCACAAGTAGATAATGGCTATGATGTTTCAAACTATTTTGCTATTGATCCACATATGGGAACAATGGAAGACATGGAGAACTTAATTAAAGAACTTCATGAAGCTGGCATTCATCTTATTATGGATTTTGTCTTAAATCACACTTCAGATCAGCATCCATGGTTCCAAGATGCAATTAAGAATCCTGATAGTCTGTATCGTGATTATTACATTTTTGCAGGTCATGATGGCAAGCGCCCTAACAATTGGGGTAGTTTCTTTGGTGGCAGCGTTTGGGAGCCTGATCCAGCAGGAACTGGTCAATCATATTTCCATTTGTTTGATAAGCGTATGCCGGACCTTAATTGGCAAAATCCTGAAGTGCGCCACGCCATGCTTGAAGTAGCTGAATTTTGGCTAAAAAAGGGGATTGATGGTCTGCGGCTTGATGCGTTTATTCATATTGGCAAAGCAGATTTGAGACAAAATTATCCTAATAAAGTTGGTGATGACAAACCGGTTATTGCCGAACCATTTTTTGCCAACTTGCCTCAAGTTCAGGAATGGATGCGGCCGTTTTGTGAAAAGATTAAGCAAGATTATCCAGACGCCTTGCTATTAGGCGAAGCTGCAAGTGCAAGCGTAAATTTGGCCGTTGATTACACTAATAAGCGTAATCATTTGATGGATAGTGTTATAACTTTTCGTTACTTTACTGATGATGAGTCAAAAGTAGATAAGCGCTATCCTGAGCAATATCAACCTAAGGGTATTGATTTTACGGCCTTTAAGCAAAATCAAGTTGTTTGGCAACAGACCTTAGCAGGTGTTTCTCAGCCAACTCTTTACTGGAATAATCATGACATGGCTAGACTGGCTACCAGAGTGGCGAAGACGCCAACCCAAGCTAAAAGTTTGGCTATCTTGATGTATTTGCAGCACGGGATTCCAGTTATCTATTATGGCGAAGAATTAGGCTTAAAGAATTTGCATTTTACTAGTGTTGATCAATTTGAAGATCAGACGGTGGCACCATGGATTAAAAAAGCAGAACAGGCAGGTATCAGTAGAGAAGATGCAATGACGATGGTAAGTGAAACGCATAAGTTGCCAGCTCGCGGTCCAATGCCGTGGAATGACACTAAAAATTATGGTTTTACTGAAGGAACTCCTTGGATTAACGGGATTGTTGAAAAACATGTTTCAGTTGCTAGTGAAGTAAATTCAGATATTAGCATGTTTACTTTTTATAAAAAGATGATCGCCCTTAAAAAAGAAAGCTTATTCCAAGATGGCGACTACTATATGCTTCCAACTGATAAAAATAGTTATATTTACCAGCGTGATTTAAGCGATGAGAGTGCAATCGTGGCAGTTTCATTAAGCAATGAAAAGATTACAGTAGAGATTCCACAAGGATATACGGAAGAAAAATTAAAAGCAGGAGAATATCAATTAACTAACGGGAAATTAACTTTGATGCCTTATGCAGGTGTTGTGTTGAAAAAGGAGAATTAAAACATGCAATTAGCAGCATTAAAACACAGAACTGAAAGTGAAGACAGCTTTGTAATTGATGCGACTCATGTTCGTGTTCGTTTTCATAGCGCAAAGAATGATATTGAAAAAGTTATTGTGCATTATTGCGATAACTATTTACCATTGAACCAAGCTAAAACCATTGAAATGACTAAGATTGGTGAAGGTCAAGTTGAGGATCACTGGGGAGCTACCCTTGAAGCACCATTTCACCGTTTAAAGTATACTTTTGAAGTAATTGGTAGCGATGGCACCAGCGTTGTTGTAGGTGACAGAGCAATCAGCAGCGATGTAGAGACAGCCTTAATGGAAGATGGCTCATATTTTAAGGTTCCATATTGCCATGATATTGATATGGTTAAAACACCGGAATGGGTTAGACATACCGTGTGGTATCAGATTTTCCCAGAACGCTTTGCCAATGGTGATAAATCTAATGATCCTAAAAATGTGAAGCCTTGGAATCCCGAAGATCATCCTGGTCGAGAAGACTTTTATGGTGGTGACTTGCAAGGGGTATTAGACCATTTGGATTATTTGAAAAAACTTGGAGTAAATGGCTTATACTTCTGTCCTGTTTTTAAAGCAAGCTCCAACCATAAATATGACACGATTGATTATTTGCAAATCGATCCAGAATTTGGTGATAAAGACTTGTTTGCCAAAGTAGTTAATGAGGCCCATGCACGTGGCATGAAAGTCATGCTGGATGCGGTATTTAACCACTTAGGTGATCAATCAATGCAGTGGCAAGACGTGGTTAAAAATGGTCCAAGTTCTCGTTTTGCTAACTGGTTCCACATTAATGAGTATCCAGTTGAACCGTACCATGATCCATTGCAAGGTGAAGGAAATCCGCAGTTTGATACTTTCGCATTTGAAAAGCACATGCCTAAATTAAATACTGCTAACCCTGAAGTACAAGATTTCTTGCTTGAGATAGCTACGTACTGGGTGAAGTATTTTGATATTGATGCTTGGCGCTTGGATGTTGCCAACGAGGTAGATCATCATTTCTGGAAGAAGTTCCATAAGGCAGTAACTGATATCAAGCCAGACTTTTACATTGTTGGTGAAGTTTGGCACTCAGCTCGTCCATGGCTTAATGGGGATGAATTTACTGGCGTTATGAATTATCCATATACTTTGCAAATTGAAGATCATTTCTTTAAGCATAAATTGACGGCTGATCAAATGACTAAGCGTTTAACTGATCAACTCATGAAGTATCGTGATTCAACTAATGCAGCGATGATGAATATGCTTGATTCACATGATACTGCCAGAATTTTAACAGTGGCTAATGGCGACCAAGACTTGGCTTTGCAGGCATTAACCTTTGAATTTGTGCAAAAAGGCAGTCCATGTATTTACTACGGTACTGAAATGGGAATGACAGGTGGCAATGATCCAGATTGTCGTAAACCAATGGATTGGTCAAAGGAAGATGGTCCTGTTTGGCAAAGAGTTCATGAATTGATTAAGTTCCGTTTAGATCATGATGAAACCTTCGGTAAAGGGACAATTAAGTTACATGTAACAGAAAATGGCCTGATTGAGGTAGATAGAAACGGAATGGAATCTGTTAAAGCGTACTTTAACACCACGGATCATGATGTAAAAATTGATTGTAAAAATTCATTTAGTCAAGATTATCAAAATGGAGTATTAGCTCCAAAAGGCTTTGTAATCACGGTTGATTAAAAATTACTTTTAATAAGTGTACGAAAAGAGGATAGATTAAGAACTATCTTCTTTTTTTATTAACAAATTCTGATACCGGTAACAATGGTTTTGATATTGTAAACCGCTTTCAATTTAAGGATAATGAAAGCGTAAACAAAAGAGCACTTAATTTTGTGGGAGATATAAAGTATATGAAACGAATTTTTGAAATTGATCCTTGGAAGGTCATTACTCATAATTTCGATCCAGAAAATAAACGATTACAGGAAAGCATGACTGCAATCGGTAATGATTATATGGGTATGAGAGGAAACTTTGAAGAAGGCTATTCTGGTGATAGCTTACAAGGTACATATCTTGCAGGTGTTTGGTTCCCAGATAAGACTCGTGTGGGTTGGTGGAAGAACGGATATCCTAAATATTTCGGTAAAACACCTAACGCACCAAGCTTTATTGGCATTGGCATTACCATTAATGGTGAAAAACTAGACTTAGCCAAAGTCAAATTTGATGACTTTGAATTATCTCTTGATATGCATCAAGGCCTTCTTACAAGAAGTTTTATTTACGAAGGAAAAGATGCCAAAGTTAAATTTGAATTTAAGCGTTTCCTTCATATCGTTCAAAAAGAAGCTGCTCTGATTCAAGTAAAGGCTACAGTGCTTGAAGGTCACGCTAAGATTGATTTTGATTCTACATTAGATGGCACAGTTGTTAATGAAGATAGTAACTATGATGAACGTTTCTGGTTGCCACTAGGTGAAGATGAAAAAGCTAGAACAATTCAAGTCAAGACTAAAGAAAATCCTTATGATGTTCCTCAATTCACTGTTTTGCTTAAGCAAAGCTTGCGTCACAACGGTGAAATTGTTCAAGGCGATGTCTCAACTGAAAGTGCGAAGTTAAGTGAAAAGCTATCAGTTGAATTAGCTGAAAATGAAAGTTATGAACTTGAAAAAGATGTCATTGTAGTAACTAGCCGTGACGTTAAGGATCAAGATCAAGCCGATGTAGCAAATGACTTGATGAAGAAACTTCAATCTAAGTCATTTGACGAAAACTTAGCTGATCATGAAGCTGTATGGAAGAAGCGTTGGGACAAATCAGATGTTGTTATTGCAGGTGATGATGCCGCTCAACAAGGTATTCGCTTTAACATTTGTCAATTGTTTATGACTTACTACGGTGAAGATGAACGCTTAAACGTAGGTCCTAAAGGCTTTACCGGTGAAAAATACGGTGGTGCTACTTACTGGGACACAGAAGCTTACATCGTTCCAATGTACTTATGTGTAACTGATCCAAGCGTTACAAGAGCACTTCTTCAATATCGTCACGATCAATTACCAGGTGCTTACCACAACGCTAAAGAGCAAGGCTTACCAGGTGCATTGTTCCCAATGGTTACATTTAACGGAATTGAATGTCACAACGAATGGGAAATTACTTTTGAAGAAATTCACCGTAACGCAGACATTCCACACGCAATCGCTATGTACACTGATTACACTGGTGATGATAGTTACGTTAAGAACGAAGGTATGGACGTCTTAGTTGGAACTGCTAGATTCTGGGCAGCCAGAGTTCACTGGTCCAAGTGGCGTAACAAGTACGTTATGCACGGTGTAACCGGTCCTAACGAATACGAAAACAACGTTAACAACAACTGGTTCACTAACACCATGGCAAGATGGCTTCTGCAATACACATTGAAGCGTTTGCCACTTGCTACAAAGGAAGCTCAAGAAAGAGTACACGTCACTGAAGAAGAAAAAGAAAAGTGGCAAGACATCGTTGATAAGATGTACCTTCCAGAAGATAAGGAACGCGGCATCTTCTTACAACAAGATGATTTCTTAGACAAAGACATTCGTCCAGTTAGTGAAATTGAAGATCAACGTCCAATTAACCAACACTGGTCATGGGACAAGATCTTGAGATCACCATTTATTAAACAAGCCGATGTTTTACAAGGTATCTACTTCTTAAATGATCAATACACCAAGGAAGAAAAGGAAAAGAACTTCGACTTCTATGAACCATTAACAGTTCACGAAAGTTCACTGTCACCATGTATTCACTCAATTTTGGCTGCAGAACTTGGCAAGCAAAAGAAGGCCGTTGAGCTTTATGAAAGAACTGCTCGCTTAGACCTTGATAACTATAACAACGATACGGTTGATGGTTTGCACATCACCTCAATGAGTGGTTCATGGCTTGCAATTGTTCAAGGTTTCGCAGGCATGCGTTACGATCACAACGAATTGAAGTTCAACCCATTTGTTCCTGAAGGTTGGGATCACTACAGCTTCAAGATCAACTACCGTGGTCGCTTGATCAAAGTTTATGTTGATCATGAAGGAACTAAGCTTACTTTGCTTAAGGGTGAAGATATTGATGTATTAGTTCACGATAAGAAAGTTACTCTTAAAGAAGGTGAAACTACAAATGCTTAAAGGATTGTTATTCGATTTAGATGGTGTTTTAACTAACTCAGCTAAGTTTCACTTAACAGCTTGGAACAACTTGGCAAAAGAATTAGGCATTACTTTAAACGATGCTCAACTTGATAGCTTGCGTGGTATTTCAAGAATGGATTCATTGGAATTGATTCTGAAATATGGTGGTCAAGAAGATAAATATACTGAAGCTGAAAAAGAAAAATTCGCTGCAGAAAAGAATTCCAAGTTCGTTGAGCAAGTTGAAACAATGACACCAAAGGATATCTTGCCAGGAATTCCAGAACTTTTGGCAGATGCTAAAAAGCAAAACTTAAAGATGGTAATTGCTTCTGCTTCAAAGAATGCACCAAAGATTTTAACTAGATTGGGTATCATGGATGAATTTGATGGGATCGTTGATCCAGCAACTCTTCACCATGGTAAGCCAGATCCGGAAATCTACATTAAGGCGCAAGAAATTGCCGGCTTAAAGGCAGACGAAGTAATCAGCTTTGAAGATGCCAAGGCTGGTGTTGAAGCAATCAAGGCTGCTCATCAATTTGCAGTTGGTATTGGTGATAAGGAACTTTTAAAAGAAGCTGACTACATCGTACCAACAACTGCAGATTTGAAACTTAGTGAGATTGAAAAAGTTTTTAATGAAAAATAAAAGTTAGAGAGTAGGGAAAACAATGGTTGAGGTTGATTTAAACCATATTTACAAAAAGTATCAAGGTAATGATAGATATTCTGTAAATGACTTTGACTTACATATTAAAGATAAGGAATTCATCGTTTTCGTTGGTCCATCAGGTTGTGGTAAGTCAACTACATTAAGAATGGTTGCTGGTTTGGAAGACATCAGTAAAGGTACTTTGGAAATTGATCACAAGGTAATGAATGATGTCGCTCCAAAGGATAGACACATTGCGATGGTTTTCCAGAACTACGCTTTGTATCCACATATGACTATTTACGACAACATGGCTTTCGGACTTAAGCTTCGTCACACGCCTAAGGCTGAAATCGATGAAAAAGTTAAGAAAGCCGCTAAGATGTTGGGCCTTGAAGAATATTTGGATAAAAAACCAGGTGCTTTATCAGGTGGTCAACGTCAGCGTGTAGCCTTAGGACGTGCAATCGTTCGTGCAGCTCCTATTTTCTTAATGGACGAACCATTATCAAACTTGGATGCGAAATTACGTGTAACGATGCGTACCGAAATTGCTAAGCTTCACCAAGAGTTGGGTACTACAACTATTTATGTTACTCACGACCAGACTGAAGCTATGACCTTGGCCGACAGAGTTGTTGTTATGTCTGTTGGTCGAGTAGAGCAAATCGGTTCACCACTTGAGGTTTACAACAAGCCAGTTAACATGTTCGTTGCTGGATTCATTGGTTCCCCTCAAATGAACTTCTTCAATGTTCACTACAAGGATGGCCGTATTTCAGACGGTAAAGGTTTGAACATCGGTATCCCTGAAGGTAAAGCAAAGATGCTCAACGAAAAGGGCTACAACGATAAAGATTTAGTCTTCGGTATTCGTCCAGAAGACATCCACTCAGAAGAAGCATTTATGGAAACTTGGCCAGATTCAGTAATTGAATCAAAGGTTGTTGTTTCAGAACTTTTGGGTGCAACCATTCAACTTCACCAAGAAGTCGATGGTACTGAATTTACTGCTATTGTAAATTCACGTGATTATCACGAGCCAGGTGATATGGTCAAGATGGGCTTCGATGTTAACAAAGCTCACTTCTTTGACAAAGATACCACCAAGGCAATCGTTAACTAATTTAACTTATTAAAGCTTACAACCATAAGTAGCAAAGGCTACTGTTGTTAAGAATTATTTATTGTTTTGATTTTTTTAGGAGGAAAAGTTATGAAAATTTGGAAGAAAATGGCTTTAGGTAGTGCCGCTGTTCTTGCAGCAATGTCACTTGCAGCATGTTCAAACGGTTCATCAGATTCATCAAGTAGTAATAACTCTAGCTCAAAGAAAGCTAACTTAACTCTTTGGGTAGATACTGAACAAGTTCCTTACTACAAGCAAATTGCTAAGGACTTTACTAAGAAGAATAAGAACATCAAGGTTCGTGTTGTTCAAAGTCCTAACGGTTCAGCTAACGCTAAGACTGACGTTGGTAAGGACCCATCAAAGGCTGCCGATGTATTCGAAGTTCCTAACGACCAATTAGGTCAAATGGCTGAAGCTGGTTACATTAACCCACTTTCACCTTCAGCAACTAAAGACATTAAGGCTAACTACATTAACGTTGCATCAAAGGGTGTAACTTGGAAGGGCAAGATTTACGCATTCCCATACGCACAACAAGCTCAAACCATTTACTACAATAAGTCTAAGCTTTCTGCAAACGACGTTAAGGACTGGAAGACTTTAACTTCTAAGGGTGTTGTAGCTACTGACTTTACTAACGCATACGTAATGTGGCCAGTAATGTTCTCAGCAGGTACAAAGCTTTACGGTGACAACGGTGAAGACCTTAAGGGTTCAACATTTAACTCAACTAACGGTGTAAACGCATTGAAGTGGTACGCAGCTCAAAAGAACAACAAGGGCGTAATGCAAACTTCAAACGCTTTGAACCAATTAAAGAAGGGTAACGCACAAGCTATTCTTGATGGTCCATGGAATGCAGCTAACATTAAGAAGATCTTGGGCAAGAACTTCGCAGTTGCTAAGTATCCTAAGATTGACGTTGGTGGTAAGAACGTACAAATGGAAGCATTCCTTGGTATCGAAGGCTTCGCAGTTAACTCACACACCAAGAATGCTAAGGCCGCTTCAGATTTAGCTGCTTACATCACTAACAAGAAAGCTCAATTAATTGCCCACAAGGAAGCTGGTCAAATTCCTGTACTTAAGGCTGCTGTAAACTCAAGCGCTGTTAAGAGTGACCCAGTTGCTGAATCTGTAATTGAAATGGCTAAGCCAGGTAACTCAGTATTGCAACCAATGCTTCCACAAATGGCAACATTCTGGAACGAAGCAGCTCCACTTATCAGTGGTACTTACGACGGCAAGATCAAGCCAGCACAATACAAGGCAAAGCTTGCTAAGTTGCAAAAAGATATTTCTAAGAAATAATTTTAAATAGTATTTCTTAAAGCATAAGCAAAGGTTGGCCGTTAATTCCAACCTTTTTGCCTAAGAAGGGGAGAAGTTATGTTTCTAAAGAAAAAGCATGTAGCTCCTAAAGCAACATATCGCGAAGTATGGTCTAAAGGCGATATTGCTACCAAGTTATCATTCTTCATTATGGGTAGTAACGCCTTGGCAAACAAACAATGGGTAAAAGGTATTTCATTCTTACTTTCAGAAATTATCTTTATTGTTTGGTTTATCCTCAGTGGTATCCCTACTTTAAATTCATTAGCTACATTAGGTACTATTAAAACCAAAAAAGTTGTTTATGATGCCGCACAAGGCGTTTATGTAACCAAGCAACCATCAAACTCAGTTTTGATTTTGTTATTCGGTGTATTGGCCTTGATCTTATGTGTAGCAATCATTTATCTATACATTGTCAACTTACGCTCAACTAGACATAATTATATTTTGAAGCGTGATGGGGACCATATTCCAACTAACGTTGAAGAACTTAAGAGTTTGCTTGATACTCGGTTACACGCAACCTTGATGGTTATTCCATTATTGGGTATCCTATTCTTCACAGTTTTGCCAACAGTCTTCATGATTTCAATGGCATTTACTAACTATGATCGTCAGCACCCAATCGCCTTTTCTTGGACAGGGTTCCAAGCATTCGGTAATGTGTTGAGTGGTGACTTAGCTGGTACTTTCTTCCCAGTATTGGGCTGGACCTTGATTTGGGCCGTAGCTGCAACTGCTACTACTTTCTTCTTTGGTGTTTTGCTTGCAATGTTGATTGAATCCAAAGGCATTAAGTATAAGGCCTTTTGGAGAACAGTCTTTGTAATTATTTGGGCTGTTCCTCAATTCGTTTCACTTTTGATGATGGCTCAGTTCTTAGACTACCAAGGTGCTTTGAACAACATTTTGATGAACTTACACTGGATTAGTTCGCCAATTCACTTCATTGATAACCAAGCTTCTCCATTAGTAGCTAGAATCACCGTTATCCTTGTTAATATGTGGATCGGTATCCCAGTTTCAATGTTGGTTTCAACTGCAATTATTCAAAACTTGCCAGAAGATCAAATTGAAGCTGCCAAGATCGATGGTGCCAACGCTGCACAAATTTTCCGCTCAATCACTTTCCCACAAATTCTATTCGTTATGGCACCTTCACTTATTCAACAATTCATTGGTAACATCAACAACTTCAACGTTATCTTCTTGCTGACGGGTGGTGCACCAATGAACAGTAAGTATAACGGAGCCGGGTCGACTGACTTGCTGGTAACGTGGCTGTATAACTTGACGTTCGGTCAGGAACAGCGTTATAACGCGTCAGCTGTACTAGGTATCTTAATCTTCATTATTAGTGCGGTCGTCTCGCTGATTGCATATCGCCACACTAACGCTTATAAGGAGGGCTAGACATGAAGTCATATTCAAATCAAAGACGGCTCTCATTAATCTTTCGGTATATCCTCTTAGCATTACTTGCTATTATCTGGATTTTACCAATTGTGTGGATCGTCTTAGCAAGTTTTTCATACAATGATACTGGATTCGTTTCGACCTTCTGGCCAGAACAATTCACGTTGCAGAACTATGTTGGTATTTTTACTAATCCGCAATACCCATTCGGTAACTGGATCATTAACACATTAATTGTTTCTCTTCTCTCGATGGTTATTTCGACATTCTTAACTATTTCAGTTGCCTATGTTCTGTCACGACTTCGCTTTAAGTTTAGAAAACCATTTTTGCAAATTGCTTTGGTTTTAGGGATGTTCCCAGGCTTCATGTCTATGATCGCTTTGTACTACATCTTAAAAGGCTTGAACATGTTAAACCTCTTCGGTTTGTTACTTGTTTATGTTGGTGGTGCCGGACTTGGCTTCTACGTTGCTAAAGGTTTCTTTGATACTATTCCTAGATCAATTGACGAAGCTGCTGAAATTGATGGTGCTACTAAGTGGCAAGTGTTCTTACACATTGGTTTGCCACTTTCAAAGCCAATGATCGTTTACACCGCTTTGACTGCATTCATCGCTCCATGGACAGACTTCATTTTCTCAGGTATTATTCTTTCAACTTCAGGAAATGCTAAGACTTATACTGTCGCTTATGGTTTGTACAACATGGTGCACACAGCCAAAGGTAATGCGACTGCATACTTCGCACAATTCGTTGCAGGGTGTGTAATCATCGCGATCCCTATTACTATCTTGTTTGTCTTCATGCAGAAGTTCTACGTTAACGGAATTACTGCTGGTGCAGATAAGGGTTAAGGTAAATTTAAAATTGCTTATGCTAAAAAACGCTTTGCTTTCGGGCAAGGCGTTTTTGTATGGAGAGAAAATTAAAAAGATAGTATAGTTGAAGGTAAATTGGAGGGATGAAAGATGACTATCGGTGAAGCGTTAAAACACCAAAGAATTCGTCTAGGATTGACACAAGATGAAATGATCCAAGGAATTATTCATAAAAGTCATTATTCTAAGATTGAACGAGGAATAGAAGGAATTTCTGCAGAAAGTTTATTTAAAATCTTGTTTGCACACCATATCGATGTAGACAGTTTTTTGGAGCTAATTAAAAACGAGTATATTTCAGAAAATGAGAAAAGAGCTGAAGAACTTGAAAATAAGGTAAGGATAGCTTTTAATACCTCTGATAAAAATGAAATAGAAAATTGTTTGCAAGAAGTGCTTAAATTGCCAGGTAATAAGGTGTTTAAGTATAAAATCATTGTAGCTATAGCAGCTTTTCGAGGACAATTAGATGAATTAAGTGTAGGAATAAAAGAGGATATAATAAAAGAATTTACAAGGCATGATACTTGGTTAGGAGATATTGATGCACTAAGATTATTTGGTAACTGCATGCAAGTCTTCACTGAAAAACAATTAAATAATTGTATAAGTCAA
>NZ_PCYT01000030.1:0-21287 GCF_002553735.1 Lactobacillus sp. UMNPBX17 | reverse complement strand
TATTATTACATCAAGACTAATAATATGATCTAATTTAGTTAATTATTTCTTACTAGCCAACAGCAAAAAGATCCCATTTACCAACGATAAAATGCAAGTTGGCGCTACTGTAGTTGATCCTACAAACGGACACGCTATAGCGATTGTTGGTGGTCGTCACTTGCCTAATGTGGCACTAGGTTATACCCTAATGACCTTTTTTGATCTATCAGCTGACGTCAACTTTCATCTGGTAAAAAGCCGTGTTCGACAATCAATAACTGGCGTGCCATCGTCTCAACCACGGACTGCAGATCTTCAAACTTGCGATAATGGCCACTGGCAATGAGTCTGATGGTGACCGCCGTTTGTTGGGCGATTAAGGCAGAAACGACACCGAAAACGTCATCGACTGACAGGCCCTCACGACGAGGCAGCTGTTCAATTTTCTCGCGAAAAATGCGATCGATTTCAGCGGATACGGCAGTTGTTTCTTGCTGCACTTGTTGTCGCAACGGTTCGGGAAAATGCGGTAAATCAGCATAGGCTTGCATTATCAAGCGGTATTCAGCTGGGAATTTGAATTGTAGTTTCAACTCATACTTAACTGCAGTGGTCATCATGGCAGCCAAGCCAGGGGCATTCTGCCACTTTTTAGGGTCCATGTGATCATAAATTCGATGATAGGCATATTTGAAAGCGTCAAGATACAGCGCTTGTTTATTGCCAAAATAATGGAAGAGCAAGCCCTTAGATACTTGTGCTTGGTTGGCAATCTGATCGGTTTTGCTCTTGATGAAGCCTTGCTGGCCGAAAATTTCCGTCGCTGTTTTGAGGATTCGGGTGACCTTTTCAGAATCTGTCACAACATTTTTCATAGGCTCAAATCCTGACGGCGATAACCAGCAATGCCAAGAATAAATAATACTATAGCGCTAACAACCATCACGATTAGCCATGTTTGATCAACGTTTTCAACCGGTACATTGGCAATCCAGCCAAAAGGTGTGAAGTTGCCTGCGTGTTTTGGCAAATCAAACAATCCCCGGAAAATTTGAACGATCAGACCGGCTCCCATATACAGCCAGAATAGACTGCTTAAGCGTGGCCACAGACCGACTAGTGCGATGCCAAGGGCGATAAACGATATCACAGCCGGAACGCTAGCCACGAATAGGCGACCGAGGTACTTGAGCGGCAACGGGTGACTGAGAACAGTGTTCCCAGTGAAGAACAAGGCCAGCAGCCCAGCAGAAAGGACGAACACGCCTGCCAGCAGACCAAAGCAATAGTAGCTGACACTGATCGTGGTTCGCGTTGGCTTTTCGGCATGAATGACGCTCAAGTAACCAAGGTTGTCATCGCGTTTGAGTCGGAATGCCACTTGGACGCCAGCAGTCACGGCTAATGCGACGAAAATGCCGAGATACATGCCTAAGAATGACAGGACCATGGTCTGATTGGCAGCGTTGATTTGGCCAACATCTAGTATTTTACGATAAAGCGGATTCGTTTTAAGAATGTCGCCAACGCTGCCGAGCACACTACCCATGACGCCGCCAAACACCACGGCGCCGATTAACCACCCAGCAAATAATCTGCGCTCAGTTCGCCACAGTAAGGCAGGGATCGAGCGAAGCCAGCCGGCAGCTTTGGCTCGGCCGGTGCGTTCAGCAATAATCCCGGCGCCCAGATCGCGGTTGCGGGCAATCATGGTGGCGCTGGCCGCAAGCAGAATGCTGACCAGTAAGGCCAAACCTAAAGCCCAGACGTTGTTATCAGTATAGAAGTTTGCTTTTTCGAACCAACCAATTGGTGATAACCACGTCAGATTTTGATGCTGGATATCGGTGACCAGCCGAACCAAATAAGCGGCAGTCAGCACCATGTAGCTCAACATATTGGCTGTACGTGTGTTATTGGTTAGTTGCGCGAATAGCAACGCAATGGCTCCGAATAGCAAGTTGGCGATCACCATCCCCAGTGAAAACAGGAAGTCACCGTACAAGTCAGTACCACCCATGTTGACAGCGGCCAACGAGACAAAATAGAGGATACCCATTATGGCACTGTCGATGAGAAGCTCAAGCGAAGCGGCGGTGATGGCAGCCGTTCGCCCAACATTGCGAGCGCGAACCATTTCGAGCAAGCCACTTTCTTCTTGACCGCTGGTGTTGCGAATCATCAGCGGCATAACCCATAAGGCCTGCAAAATAATCATGAAGACGACCATCACACCAGCAAACACAATCGCTGTGTTATACGTGTCCACCTTTGGCATCGCGCCAAACATTGCCGCCATGCCCGGCGCTTGCAGCATTTTGACAATCTCTTTAGAGCCCGAGGCCCCGCCTGCAAAGTCTGCTTCCAATTTGCCAGCACCACTGGCAATCATCATGATCAAAATGACAAGCCAGATGAGTGAAAATTTTAGATTTTGTTTGAGGTTTGCCCGAAGCAGATAACCTGCGTTCCGATTACTGTGCCGCATGAGTCTCACCTTGCTTTCCATAATAACGCAGGAATAAATCTTCCAGCGTTGGCGGCGTTGATTGCATGTCGACCACGGTGTTGGCAGCCAGTGTGGTCATGATGGTGCCAAGCGCGTCTCGATCAGCGGTGAAAACCGCCTTGGTGTGCTCGGAATCGCGATAAGTGAGGTCGTGAACGCCAGCTTGCTTTGCCAAAGCAGTCATTGGGGTAGCGGTGGTGACTTCAATTTTGATCCGCGATAGATGCCGTAATTGATCAAGATTGCGGCTCTCAATCACACTACCATCACGGATGATAACAATTGAATCACACATTCGCTCGACTTCGGACAAAATGTGGCTTGATAGCAGCACACTTTTACCGGCTCTTTTCAGTTTTAAAACTTCTTGCTGGAAAGTCTGTTCATTTAATGGATCAAGCCCAGAAGTGGGTTCATCAAAAATATACAAATCGGCATCTTGCGACAACGCAGCAATTAACGCTACTTTTTGACGATTGCCTTTTGAATAGGTACGAGCTTTTTTCTTCGGATTAAATTCAAAGGCCTTGATTAGTTCATCGGTCTTTTGATTATGCTGGCGGCCATTTAAACGTAGCAATAGGTCGATAATTTCGCCGCCAGAAAGATTTGGCCATAAATAAACGTCCCCAGGAATATAGGCGATGCGTGGATGAATCGCCGCATCATCCCGCCAGGCATCTTTGCCGAAGACGGTCACTGAGCCGCCACTCTTTTTTAATAAGCCTAAAATAACTCGAATGGTCGTGGATTTGCCGGCCCCACTAGGTCCTAGAAAACCCAGAACCTGACCGGGTGCCAACGTGAAACTGACATCTTTTAATGCGGCAAACTTGCCAAAGTTTTTTTGAAGATGGTCAAGTTCGATAATAGCTGTTGTCATTTTTGTAATCCTCCTTAAGGTCAAACTTGAAACACGTTTTAATATGTCGGTATCTGATCAACCTTTTCCAGTATAGTCGAGATTGACTGACGAGTCAACGAATTATTGACTCGTCAGTCAATTTTTTTGTGACGCCGGATTTACAATGTAAGTGCAACACCTAAATAACTAGACCAAAAAGGCCATGAAGCCTTAAACTTATAAGTGACAAAACCAATAAGTTAGGACGGACTTCATGACCCAATCTAAAGATACCATCAAAAAATCTTAGAAACTGTTTAGTATCTTTTGAGAAGTAACCTGATAAAAGCTAACGAAACCATCATGAGACTAGTGTTGAGCTTACGCTCACAGTTACGCCATAAACGATGATAATTTCCCAACCAACTAAATGAACGTTCAATGAGCCACCGTTGGGGGATAACCGAAAATTGGTGTAACTCATTTCTTTTAACGACGATTACCTTGGCTGAGGTTAAACTGCTAATCTCATTGGCAAAATTTTGGCCGGTATAACCACTATCAACCATCATGGTTCGAACCAATTTAAACTGCTCTAAATTAAGGGTGACGAGTGCAATCGCCCCGTCACGATCAGTGATGTTAGCCCGGGTAATATGGATAGCTTGCGGGAATCCATTGATGTCGACGGCTAAATGGCGCTTAATGCCGGAAATTTTCTTGCCACCATCGTAACCCTTATTTTCAGCGGTAGCGGTGTTCTTAATGCTTTGGGCATCTAAAATGACGAACGAAGTTCGGGCTGACCGCCCTTGCCTTAATCGTCGATCAGCGACAATTTTTTTAAAACCTGAGTTAATAAAGCTGGTTTATCAGGGGTGGGGGCTTTTGACCAACTCATCCAATAGTAGTAAACGGTGGACCACTTTGGATAATCAGCCGGCAAATCACGCCAAGTACAGCCATTTTTAAGGACATAGAGCATGGCACAGAAGATATCATAAGGATCAATGTGTTTTGGGTGAGTTCGTTTTCTTGAAGCTTCCAGATCCTGACGGATCAAATCGAATTGTTGCCGAGAAATATCGCTTTGGTAATGATGACTAAAATGTTGCATATGATCACCAACTTTTTTGACAGTAGTTTATCAAATTATTGGGTCAAAATCAAAGATACTAAACAGCTTCTTATAAGCAACTATCACGTGAGGAGCGTGGCCAAATCCAGAGTCTTTATGAAGATCATTATTCGATCAGGGCGATTGCTAAAAGATTAGCCCGCGATCCCAGCACGATCAGCCGTGAAATCAAGCGCGGCACCGTGACTCAAATGTCCAGTTATGGCGTTTATACCCAGCGTTATTTTGCCGATAGCGGTCAAATTCAATACGAACAACGCCGTTTATCCCAGCCACTATGATGTATCTCTTTAGTTTACTCATGTTAAATCACGAAATGCTTTTCGTTGATAATTTTCTCTTGGCGTTTATCTAAGAGGTATGTGTGTAACGCGTCAAACAACTTGCGCTTATCAGGATCTGGATTATGTGCTGCTTGCTCCCAAATTTCTTGAATGTCGATTGCCCAGGGGTCAGCCAACAATTGCTCTATTTTTTCGACTTCTTTGCTTGGTTTGGTCATTTAAAAAGCTCCTTTTCCATTTTTCTAGATCAGTCATCGCCTGTTCAACTACTCAAGGCTCCTATTTCTGCTTCTAAGCGATTTTAAAGTAGTTTTAATATAATTATGCATGTAACACTTAAAATGGCTTATATGAGCTTATATGCCGTTTAATTTCAAGAACGCTCATTGTCAGTGTTCTGTTCTTCGGGGTGTTTGGCCGCATATCCTCTAGCCGCTTGTTTATTCCACCAAACGCAAAATAGGTTTTGCACGGTGCCGTATAGGTAGTTCTCAACATTCTTGATATGCTTCTCATTACTTCTCAGAACGTTAAAGTAGCGTCTCAAGGCTCTAGTCATCAAAGGTTTAAGTTCTTCGTCGTCAAGCGGGATTAGAACCCCAATATCTTTGTGATCCTTCTCAACTCGGTACTTAGCATTTAAGATAATGCCAATGAAACGGCGCATTTGTTGCGGGGTTCGACACCAGAAGCTAAGTAATTGCACAGCTTCTGGTTCTAAGAAAACGGGTAAGCCACTGTCTTCATCAGTTAAGAAGTCATTAGCATGGCTCACGAGATCATGGTTTTGCTTTTCTAGTTCTGCTGGTGAGAAATGAGCTGTGGAAAAGTCCAACTTTTGAGTATCTATATTGTATCTATCTTTATCTTTTTCTTTAGGTTCTTTATATAGATTAAGTCCATTTTTTGAACTTCCGCTCGTAGCAAGGGTTTGAGGGGTGTCGTCAACGAACTTATGCGGAAGTTCATTTTTTGAACTTCCGCTCGTAGCAAGGGTTTCAACGGTCTCCCGCGGAAGTTCATTTTTTGAACTTCCGCTCGTAGCAAGGGTTTGAGAGCTTTTTTGACCAAATTCGCCGCGTAAATAGACATCGGTTGCTTTCACATCGAGCTTGGACAGATATAAGCGATTCGGTTCATTTTTCTTAGTTTTCGGGTTAAAGCCCATTTGTTTCTGAACGAGTAATCCGATTGATTCCAGCTCTGCTTTTATTTTGATGACTTTTCCCTTTGAACAATTGAACAAGTCCATTAGTTCTTGATTGGTAAAGATAAAGTAGACGTGTCCTTCACTATCAACCCAGTTATTGCGCAAAGAATACTCTAATCGGTCTTTTAGTACCATATAGGCTAATTTAGCGTCATTGCTTAAATGCTTGTATTGCTCGCCATACATTAATACCTTAGGGAACTGGAAAAATAAGGCTCCATATATGAAAAGAAGTGATTGTTATGTTTAATGACAAAAATGCTATTTTAGCTAAAAATTTACACGTTGATTCTTTTAAGTATCAATCAACTGAAGATATGCCTAATGAAGCTTATGAAAAATGGCAAGAAAACCATATGAACGCCAAAGTATTCAATTTAGAATTTCGTAATATCGGTCAAAGTGGCGAATGGCAAGAAATGATCGTCATCTGGGGCGACTAAAAAGTTAGCTTTTCTTGATCTAAATCAATTTCTTATCTAATTTTTACTTGTATAATCTAGTTAACAAGTAAAGAGATTTAGACAGGAAGTAACGAATATGCTAAAAATCACATTTACTGACTCCGCATTAGATTATTTAAAAAGAAGAGAAATTGCTGACAAGACTTTGATCTTAATTACCGATGATGGCGGCGGCAAATATTCCATCAAGGGTGGCGGCTGCAGTATTGGCTCACATTTTTCAATTATTTGGGTTGATGAAAAAGATCCGGACTATCCTGTTCAATTAGACAATGATCAAGGACTTAAAATTTATACTTCTAAGTATGATATGACCTTGATGGGTCCAAACATGGTGATGGATTATAATGCTGGCAGCCTTAACCTTCGCTCCGATGAAGGAATCTTAGATGGCGGCGTTGAAATCGGCAACGGTGCTGCCCTAATTAAGGCTAACAAAAATGTTAAAATGACTGGCGTTGAATGGCGCTGCTAATAATGAAAAAAGCAATCTAATCAAAAACAGGTATGCATCATGACAACGCATACCTGTTTTTCTATCTAAAATAATATTTTAAGCTTTATATCTAGATACACCATCCAAATAAGTCTCACTCAAAGTCATGTCTGGATTCAAAACAATGAAATCAGCTGGCTTATCAGGCTTAATTGAACCACATTTATCAAGCTTATTAATTGAACGTGCTGGAACATATGATGCCATCATAATTGCATCTTCAGGAGTAACAACGTTCCAATCAACCAGATTCTTTACAGCTTGCTTCAACAATAAAATACTACCTGCTAAGTTATCGCCATCCTTCAAGCGAGCCATGCCGTCTTTTACATAAACTGGTAATTCACCTAACATGTAATCACCATCTGGCATGAGTCCCGCTTGCATACAGTCAGTGATCAAGCAAATATGTTCTGGGGCCTTAGCACGTACTAGAGCTCTGACAGTTGGTTCCAATACATGGTGACCATCACAAATTAATTCATCGGTTACTAAGCGAGCAGAGTATGCGGCTCCAAGCAAGTTAGGAGCATGTTGTGACATTGGTTCCATACCGTTATACGTATGGCAAAACATAGTGGCACCTGCTTCGATACATGCAATGGCATCCTTATAATCTGAGGCTGAGTGTCCTAATGCAATGATGATGCCGTCTTTCACTGCTTGACGAACAAATTCTTTGGAACCCTTACGTTCTGGAGCCATCGACATCTTAATTAGCATCCCGTCAGAAGCTTCTTCATAACGGCGAAGCTCTTCAATTGAAGGATCACGCATATACTTAGGATTTTCTGCACCAGCATGTTTAGGAGTAAAGTAAGGTCCTTCAAAGTGTAAGCCTTGAATTTTAGCACCAGTTTCTTCACCCTTATGTGCTGCATACTTTTCACAAGTTTCAATTAAATGTTTATCACTATCAGTAATCGTAGTTGGAAGCCATGAAGTAACGCCTGCCTTAAGTAAGCCTTCAGAAATCTTGTTGATTCCTTCCCAGTCACTCTTCATAGAATCTTCATTAACTAAACCGTGAATGTGAGTATCAACTAATCCAGGAGCAATCCATTTACCGGTATAATCGACAATCTTGCCTTCAGGCTTTTCATCTTCTGGATAATAAAAACCAAATTTTCCGTGATCATCAACTTCTAAATAACCACCAATTTCAGTTTTATTTTCTAAAAAGAATTTATCTGCATGAATGAAATATGTCATCATTTTTCTCCTCATATTATTCATCATATTGCTTAGATCTATATACAAATTTATCTCCGCGAGCGAGTGCTTGTGTAAACTCGATCGGGATGTTTTTATCATTTATTGCTTTACGGTTAATTTTTAAACTAGCCGTATTTTCTTTAACATGAAGAAGTTGAGCCGCTTCTTTAGTCAGATTAACTGCTTGTACATCTTCAAATGCCAATACACTAATTTGATGATATTTCTTTTTCAAAGTTCCATATAAAGTCCCTTGATTCAAATCATCTAAAGTTAAATTAGGAAAAATCTTCTCTGGCAAATAAGTGCGGTTATACACTAACGGCTCACCATCAGCCAAACGTAATCTTATCAATTCATACGCTTGATCATTTGACGCAAGATTCAATTGCAGTGCAATTTCTTTTTCTGGTGTACACAATTTAAGAGAAATATTTTTAGTAGACATTTCCTTGCCTTCGCCTTCCATCTGGCTACTAAAAGAATACATGCTACCTAAGTTCGGCTGCTTGATAAAAGTTGGTGTAACAAAGGTCCCTTTACCATGCAAACGATAAATTAAACCCTTTTCTTCCAATTCATTAAGTGCTAAACGCACAGTGCTACGGCTCACCTTGAACATTTCAACTAGTTCTCGTTCGCTCGGAAGCTTCTGATTAGGTTGATAATCTTTTTTGATATGTGAAGCCAATTGGTTCATCAATTCTTTATAAAATGGGCTTTTCATTTACTCACCTTCTAACTGGTTAGTACCACTTTGAGTAAAATTATATCATGAAAGAGCTTTCTGCAAAGTGGTTATAACCAGTTATTTTTGGTGCAAAAAAAGACCTGCATGAATACTCGACTTCTAAAGTTGGGCTTCATTACAGGTCTTTTGTTAGTACTCTGATGCTGAATGCCAGCATAGAGGTTACTACTTAACTTTATTGATATATCAACGTTTTTAACACTTCATTTAAAAAAAGTGTGCATTTTATGTGCAATCCGTTATTAACTAACCCACAACTTATTCATCTTCTCATTCATATTAGGATCAACACCTACATAAGTATTCATAAACATTTGCAGCGAGTGTCCCATTTTTTCAGCCGCCCACGGATATGACATACCAGGTGTATTAGCTAAATTAGTACAAATAGTATGTCTAAATGAATACATGCTTAATTGTTTATCATCAGACTTTATATCCAACTTATCACAAATATTCTTAAGCATCATATTTATACTTTTTTGTCTGATAGGTTGATCATTAGCAGACGCTTTATAATCATGCAAATTTATAAAAACTAAATCTAATGGATTTTCTAGATCGTGCTTTTTCAAGAATTCCTTTTGCTTAGTTTCATACTGTTTAACCAAATCAATTACATCTTTAGGCAATGGCAGCAGTGTTCTTGAATAGCCCTTAGGACGCGCTTTTAAAGCTCCAGTAAGTGAATTAGTATAATCAGACCAACTATCATTTATACGAAAAGTCCAAGCTGAATCTTCATAAACAACGTTGTTGAACTTTAATGCTTGAAGTTCTCCAATTCTCATACCTGTGTAGCTTTCAATTAAGATTGCCAATTTACTGCCAACGTTCATAACTGAACTATGTTGTAAATCTTTTTCAATCAAATTTCTAATTTCATCCAATTCATTAGATGAAAAAATGTACCATTCTTTCGGTACGGTAAAATCACTTTGTTTAAAAAATAATTTTAAGGCACCTTCTGGAACAGGATTTTCTTTTACTACTTTTCCTTCGATTGACTTAAAAAAGTTACGCATATGTACAAGTCTTTTAGCAATTGTAGAAGAACGGCTAACAGTTACTTGATTTTTTCTACATATTCATGCGCATAATCAGATACAAGTTGTGTAGTTACCTTATTAATTGAGGTATTTTTAAAGTATGCATTAAAATCATTTGCTGATTCTTGCCAAGATTTTAAAGTTACGGGACTAATTGTATTTGCTCTTCGATCAACATACTTTTGAAAAGCTTTAGCAAAACTAACTTTACCATCACTAAAGTTTAGGCCATCTTCATATTCAGCCCATAAATTTCGTTCTAGCTTAACCGCTTCTTTCTTGGAATTAGCATATTGAACGGGGAAACTTATCCTTTTACCAGTCGCTTTGTCTACTGGTTGAATTCTTACTTTCCATTGTCCAACATGTTTACCTTTAATTACTTTTTTAATCATCGTTAACTACCCTTTTTATTCTATAAAAAGAGCAGAACGTAAGCTACTCCTACATTCTACTCTCTCAAATTTACTTAGTCCACGTGGTTTCTTGATGATAACCCGCTTCTCCTAGCCAATTTTCTACTTCTTCTAAGATAAAATATGCTCGACTTCCTGGGAATTTGTGATAAGGCATTCCTGATTTTTTTAGTTTGTAGAAAAGCGTTGTGCTAATACCTAAAGTTTGGCAAAGTTCTTTACTATTTAAAATTTTTTGAGTCATTTTATAAATCCTCGTATAATATAAAAAGAAAAAATAATTTCTAGATCTAAGCATTATTTTGACCGTTTTGCTTAGATTTTTTTGTTTTTAGGCGTTTTTTAATGAATGATTTCGTAATGTGAATTGGTTGAATACGCCTTAATAATTGTTCATCCGTATCTACCCGCCTATCGTCAATAAAAACGTATTTATAAAAATCGGTAGGTGCATAAGGCGTTGTAATAATAATTTCCTCTAAATTAAGTTTCTTATCATGATAGCGTGAAGGTGCTGACTTATCATGTTGATAAGGATCCAGAATTCTAAGTAAATCGGAATAACTAAAATCTCTGGGGCGTAAATCATTTAAAATTACAAAGTGTTCACCACAGTAATCTTGAAAATAATCACGACTACTGCCAAGGATTGAGTACTTTTTATTTCTAAACAAATATTCCGCAAAGCGAGTTTTACCTACTCCTGCTGCACCATATAACCATAGGACCTTCATTTTCTTGCCTTTAAAACTCTTAAGCCATTTTTCATGCTCTTTTTCCGCCCTTAATTCAGTGATTTGATCAATTAATTTTTTGTGTCTAGCAAGCTGAGAAATGCCAATCTGATTTTCAAGCTCGTCGTAAGTAATCTTGTTTTCGGCATATTGATCGATTAGAGAAGAAATGAATTTCGGGCTCTTAGTAACTTTGGCTCTAATACTTTTCATCCGAGCTTCAAAATCAAAAGATGCCACAACATCACTCGCTTTATAAACATGCTTGCCTTGGCTTTGTGCTTCCTCTGTCTCATGCAACAGGTAAGAATAAGCATTAGCAATTCTGCCTTTCCACACTCCCACATACTGAGGCTGGTCTTTAAACATACTTGCCACAGAGCTGATTTTCTGGGGGTTCTCATACTTCAAAACCACATGGATATGTGGTCTGATAGTCTTACCATCCTGATTTTTTTGAGGATCTTGGTCATGCTTAATATACGCCCACTCCAGCGCTCCTGATTGCTTCAAGATAGTTGATAGATCTTTCTCATCTACTTTTAGATGATCTAAGTCTTGTACGTACATGAACTGTCTTGCACGTGGTTCTTTTACTTTTTTCTTCATAGAGATTAACCTTCTAACTACCAACCAAAACTATATTTATGTAAAAGATGTTTTAATAAATCTTCCATATCATTAAATGACAAATCGTTAGATCGTTGAAACTGCTTAGAATCAAAAGTTTCATAATAATAAATAGGAATTCGTAGCTCTTTAGCTGCACAATAACTGTCTTGACCAACAATAATTTCCCATTGTCCTAGATTTTCTTTTACAGCTACTAGAGGCAAACTCTCATGATTCAAAATGTACTTAAGTTTAAGTAATTTAATGCGATCATCATTACACAATTTTTTGTCTACGCTGAATTGACCATAATTATCTGTCTCATAAATTTTAGCTACCGTTTTGTCATCATCATTCTTAAAATCCGGCAAACATTTTGCTTCATAATCCATTTTTTCCCATTCTTTAGGACTTTTATGACTTCCCTCGTTCATTTCGATTTCTTCATTTTTTGTCATTTTAAAGTTTCCTTCTTTCTAGGTATTTACCTTTTTCAGTTACCATGCACACTTTGCACAGTTCATGACAACTAGAAAATAACAAGTTCAGTCAAACTGTTCCTGTGAAAAGTGTTAAAAAAGGTGGGACCTTAAATTACGCTATCGAGTCAGATAGTCCCTTCACTGGTATTTTCTTGCCAGAATTATCTGATACTGCCACTGACACTGAAGTTGCAGAACCAGGACAAGAAGGGTTATTCTCAGTCAACGATCAATACAAGATTAACAATAAAGGTGCTGCTACCTTTAAGCTTGACCGTAAAGCCAAGACCGTAACTATCGAGGTTAAGAAGGGTGTTAAGTGGTCAGACGGCAAGCAAGTTAATGCTAAAGACGTGGAATACGCTTATGAAATTATTGCTAATAAAGACTCCAAGTCACAACGTTATACCGATTCTCTTGCCGACATTGTTGGTTTAGCAGAATATCACGAAGGCAAGAGCAAGAAGATTTCTGGTATTGAGATGCCTGATGGCGAAAATGGCCGCAAGGTCGTAATTCACTTTAAACAAATGAAGCCTGGTATGCTTCAATCAGGTAACGGTTACTTCTGGGAATACGCTGAACCTTACCATTACTTAAAGGACGTACCATTCTCCAAGTTGATGTCTAGTGACAAGGTTAGAAAACAACCACTCTTCTACGGCCCATTCCGCGTAAGCAAGCTTGTTCGTGGTCAATCTGTCACTTGGGAACGTAACCCGCATTACTGGCGTGGTACGCCAAACTTGGAAAAGGTATCCATGACAGTCATCGGTACCAACTCAGTTACTCAAGCCATCAAGAGTCACAAGTTCGACGTTGCTGGTGTCGTTAATACCCAATGGGAAGATGTTAAGAATGCCACTGACACTAACTTTATCGGCAATGTGCCTCTATCTTATAGCTACTTAGGCTTTAAGGTAGGTAAATGGGACAAAAAGGCTGGCAAAAACGTTGAAAACAAGAATTCTAAGATGAATAATCCATCATTACGTAAAGCTATGGCTTATGCAATGAACGTTGATGCAGTCGCTAAACGTTACTACCACGGCTTGGCCTTCCGCGTTAACACTTTGATCCCTGAACAATTTGGTGATTATACTGACAAGTCAATCAAGGGTTACCCATACAACTTGAAGAAGGCTAACGAATTATTGGATAAAGCCGGCTACAAGAAGAAGGGTGAATACAGAGTTCAACCTAACGGTAAGAAGTTAGTAATTAACTTGGCTGTTAGAAACAACTCAACTACCGCTGAACCTGTTTGGAGAAACTACATCCAACAATGGAAGAAAGTTGGTTTGGATGTTAAATTTGTCGGCGGCCGTCTAATGGAATTCAACAACTGGGTACAAGCTGTCCAATCTGACGATCCAAGAATCGACGTCTTCGAAGGTGGTTGGTCACTTTCAAGTGAACCATCCCCTAACGACCTTTACAATGAAGCTGCACCATACAACTTTGCTCGTTTCGTTTCACCTAAGCAAACTAAGCTTTTGGCTGATATCGACTCAGAGAAGGCCTTCAATCCTACTTACCGTGCTAATGCCTTCAAGAAGTGGCAAAAGTGGATGTATGATGAAGCATACGTTGTGCCAACTACCAACCAATACTCTGTAACTGCTGTTAACAAGAAGATCTCTGGTTGGTCACTTAAGCCTAGTGCCAACACTTGGTTCACTGCAGGTTTCGTAAAATAATTTCTTGAACAATCCTTTTTCTATATTTTCTATAACAAATAAAATTTACTTTTCAACCCCTATCAATTAATCTCAAAATATTCAGTAGCAAATTTGTTGCTGAATATTTTTTTATTTTTCTCAACCCCTATTACTAACCTAAATTGTAGAATGCAAGTCCCTTTTATGTGAAAAATTTTTAATGCATAACACAACATATTGTGGTATTATCATAAATGTATTCATAGATAATGTGTTTTGTGAAACAATAGTAACTTTTAGGAGTGAGTTTTTTATGCCTACCACAAGAATTAAGCTGGATCCTGACTTTATCGATTCAGTGAAACAAGAAGTTAAACCTCATTGGGGAGAATTAGGTTGGGTTACCTACAAGAGAACTTATGCCCGCTGGCTTCCTGACCAAAATAGAGCTGAGAATTGGGATGAAACTGTCAAACGAGTTATTGAAGGTAATATTAACCTTGATCCGCGCTTGCATGATAATCCTTCTGCAGAAGTAATTACGGAGTTAACTAATGAAGCACAAAAACTATTTCGTTTAGTCTATGGCTTAGCTGCTACTCCGTCTGGTCGTAATCTTTGGATTTCAGGTACTGATTATCAAAAGCGGAACGGTGATTCCTTAAATAACTGCTGGTTCATTGCAATTCGCCCACAAAAATACGGCGATAGCCACATTGCGCCTGCTTATCTTAATCCTGAGCAAAAAGCCGTTTCAATGCCTTTCTCCTTCTTATTTGACCAATTAATGAAGGGCGGCGGTGTTGGTTTTTCAGTGGTCAACGAAAATATCGCTCAAATTCCTTCCGTCGACAATAAAGTGGATTTAGCCGTAATCATCGACAAAAAGAGTCCATCTTACGAGGCATCCCTCAAGGTCGGTGCCATCGACAAAGACAAATGGGAAAAGCAAAGTGTACCTGACGACACAATTTATTACAAACTGCCTGACACCCGTGAAGGTTGGGTCTTAGCTAATGCCCGTTTAATCGACATGCACTTTAACGCCACTAATCCAGACCACAAAATCAAATTAGCACTCGATATCTCTGACATTCGTCCATATGGTGCTAAGATCCATGGCTTCGGTGGTACGGCTTCAGGCCCAATGCCTTTAGTTGAGATGCTTATTGATATCAACAACGTTATCAATGCTCGCGTTAATAGTAAGCTTACTGCCGTTGACGGCACTGATATTTGTAACTTGATTGGTAAAACAGTTGTTGCAGGCAATGTCCGTCGCTCTGCTGAACTTGCTCTTGGCTCTAGCGATAATCAAGACTTTATTAAGATGAAGCAAGATAAGGAAAAACTTTATCATCACCGCTGGGCTTCTAACAACAGTGTCGCAATTAACTCTAAATTTAATAATTATGGCCCAATTTCTGACGGAATTTTGCATAACGGTGAACCAGGAATCGTCAATCTTGATCTTTCACGCAATTATGGCCGAATCGTTGATGGTTATCAGGCCGGCATTGACGACAGCGTTGAAGGCACCAACCCTTGTGGTGAGATTTCTCTAGCTAATGGTGAACCATGTAATTTGTTTGAGGTCTTCCCTTATGTAGCGGAACAAGAAGGCTGGGACCTCAAGGAAGCCTTTGGCTTAGCTGCTCGCTACACCAAGCGAGTTACCTTCAGTCCCTATGATTGGGAAATTTCACGCGAAATCATCCATAAAAATCGCCGAATCGGGGTTTCAATGTCAGGAATTCAAGACTGGCTTTTAAATGATCTCGGTCACAGAGTTGTAACTGGCTTTGAGGATGCAGTTGATCAAGAAAATGGGCAAAAGATCAAGAAGCCAATCTATGACCCTCAAGCGGTTAAGATGGTTGACAGCCTTTACCAAGCTGTAGTTGACGCAGACAAGACCTACAGCAAGGAATTAGGCTGCAATGAATCAATTAAGCACACCACAGTTAAACCTTCAGGTACGGTAGCGAAATTGGCTGGAGTCAGCGAAGGAATGCACTTCCACTATGCTGGTTACTTGATTCAACGGATTCGTTTCCAAGCTAGCGACCCACTTTTGCCAGCCTTAAAAGAATGTGGCTACCACACTGAACCAGATATTTACACACCAAATACAATCTGTGTTGAATTTCCACTTCGTGCAGCTCACGCCGACAGCAAAAACTTTGCCTCAGCCGGCACTGTTTCCATCGCGGAACAATTTGCGACACAAGCATTTTTGCAAACTTATTGGTCCGACAATGCTGTTAGTTGTACCGTTACTTTCCAAAGCGATGAAAGTGATCAAATTGCCCCACTACTTTACCAATATCGCCATATTATTAAGTCAACTTCACTTCTTCCTTATTACGGTGGCTCACTTAAACAAGCTCCGAAGGAACCAATTGACAAGCAGACTTACGAGGCTAGAGCCGCATTGATTACTGATGATGTTGAAAAAGTTTTTGCTAAGCAAAATGATGATCAAAAAGGACTAGAGCTAGTCGACCAATCAGATTGTGCTGGTGGCGCCTGCCCAATTAAATAAATTTATTTGGAGGAATGGAATTGAAGAGTATGAGTAAACGTAAAATTAATCTATTTTTTGCAATTATTACTTTCTTTACGTTAGCCTTAACTGCATGCTCAAATAATAATTCAGCTACTAAAAAAAGCACAACTAACCAAATTTCGGTTAATTACACTTTAAAAGAAGGTAAAAAGACCTTTGATAAGAAAACCATAAAAGTTCCTAAAAAAGCTAAAGTAATTGCTGGTTTAAAAAAGGCCTGGAAAGTTAAGGAAACCAAAGGCTTTATCACTGCAATTGACGGCAAAACTCAAAATCCTAAGAAAAAGATTTATTGGACCTACACAATTAACAATAAGTTTGCCTCTAAAGGCGCTAATGAACAAACTGTTAATAACAAAGATAAAGTTAAATTTACTTTAGCTAAAATGAAATAATCATAAGGAGAAAAACAAATGACTAAAACAAAATTATTAAGCTTAACTACTACCGGTGCCGTATTTGTTAGCCTACTTTTCACTGGCGTTGCACCAACCAGCAACGTCCAAGCTGCTTCTTACATTAAAGTTCATTACACCTTAAAGAAGGGCAACAAGGCCTTCTCACACAAGAGTTTTAAGGTTAAGAAAAATGCTAAAGTGATCACCGGTTTGAAAAAAGGTTGGCACGTTAAAAGCACTAATGGCTTTGTTACTAGTATTGCTGGCAGAAGCCAAAATAAGAGTAAGAATATCTACTGGACTTACACCATTAATGGCAAGTATGCTTCTAAAGGAGCATACCAACAACCATTGCATAGAAACGACCGTGTTGTCTGGAAGCTAGCCGGGATCAAGTAAAATGCTTACCAAAGAAAGAGTTCAGATTAGATCTTTAGCACTCCTAGCGATTTTGGTTGCTATGTGTGTAACACTCAGAATTTTTAAAATCATCGATATCCCTAACGTACAGCCCGTAACTGATATGATTATGATTGTGACCCTAACAATGGGTGCTGGCTTTGGCTTTGCCCTATCCGCATTGACCATGATCTTGTCCAATATTTATCTAGGCTTTGGAATTTGGACTATCCCCCAGATTATGGCTTATGTTGGTTGTGTTTTAGTAGTAATCCTACTTGACAAAACCACCCCACTAAAGCAACACTTCTGGATGCAAGTTATCGTAGCTACCCTTCTGGGTTACGTATATGGCTTGTTAATCAATTTCGGCATGTCAATTTGGGGTGGCTGGTCATCCTTTTTAGGTTATGTTGCGGTAAGTTTCTTATTTGATACTTACCATTGTCTGGGCAATTTTGGTTTCTATTTTGTTTTGTACAAACCATTGACTCTTGCCCTAAACAATTACAAACGAAAAGCAGGAATCAGCTATGATTAAAATTTACACTAAAGTTGGTGACAAAGGTTTAACTAAGCAAGTTACTGGCAAAATGGTGCCTAAATATGACCTCCAAATTGAAGCTCTAGGTGACGTAGATGAATTGCAATCCTACTTAGGTGTAGTAATTGCTAACTTATCTAAAAACTGTCTGCAACTTAAAGATGAGCTGCAAGACGTACAACGCAACCTTTACCAATTACAAGCTGATATCGTGGTAAAGCATCATCAAGAAATCACCCATGAAACAGTGCAGCAACTCGAACATCGCATTGATCAACTAACACCCCAAATTCCTTCCATTCCTGAATTTATTCTGCCAGGTGGTAAAGCCACTGGTGCCAATCTTCAGTATGCCAGGACAGTCGCTCGACGCACCGAACGGGCATTGGTCAAATTAAGTTTAAATGAACAGGAATTATCAGATGACGTATTAAAATACATCAATCGATTATCTGATTACCTTTTCACCCTTGGACGCTATGCCAACGTTTTAGATAACTACACCGAAATAAAAAGTAAAAAACGTGAACCAAATAGAATTAATGGATAAGAAAAAGTCGGATGACCTAATATGATCATCCGACTTTTTTCAATCCCACAAAATAAGATTATGTTAGTTAGCTTTCTTTCTTCAAGACTTCTTTCTTAATTTCCATGAACTTAGGAGCATCAGTAACTTTTAATTTTGGAAAGCTCTTCAAGTAGCGCTTATGATTCCAGCTTAATCGTTGCGGTTGTAATTCATCATAGTGCTGCATCACTGAGTGGTGCCAATCACCAACCCGCAATTTTCCTTTCTCAGGCATATGACTTTCTACTTTAGTTCTAACTCGCTCAATAAAGTGGTCAATATGCACATCCCACATCTTAGTTGTAGTATGGAATCTCTCGACACTGATTACTGTTAATACTAAGTCAATACCCATAACAATGGTAATACCCACAGCTAGCCAGCCATGAGTTATCTTTTCTTCATTATTAATGAGCTTCTGAATGATTGGCTGAATAAATTTTACTAATAAAACTACACCAACGCCCCAAAATAATGAAATCATTGGGGCCACTCGACCTTGAATGTTACCCCATAATTTTGAATAATCCCAAAGCTTCATGCGAAAGATTGTCTCTAATAGCCAACTAGCCACAAATTCGAAAATAGTGGCAACGATAGTCCCTACTATAAATAAAAGGAGCAGGTTATCTCGCACGTCTTTGGTACAAATTAAAATTGTAGTAACGGCGAACCCATACACGGGGCAGTAAGGACCAAACAGAAATCCCCGATAATCATAATGGTGGTCTTTGATCGAACAATAAAAGGTTTCCCAAAGCCAGCCGATAACTGAATAAGTAAAAAATAAAACAATAATTTCTGAAATAGTGTACGGCATGTTTGTTTCTCTTTCATGATACAAGTTTATCTATCTCAATAATACGTGAAAGAGTCTATTTTGGCTATTGAAAATCCGTATTTTAGTACAAATATAGATTATTTTAAGAATTTTGTTCGAACTGTCCACCCTGCAATTATTAAAATTATGCCCAATACGCTGAGCATAACACCGGCAGTTTCACCAGCTTTAGGTAATTTTGCCTTAATTTCTGATGTGTCACTTTTAGGGAGTGTGACATGAGTATCGTGTTTTTGCGACTTAGGCGAGATAGTACTTGCATTGTCCTTAATCTCGTCTTTATCTAGAGTAGTTTTTACTGAATCAGAATCTATTTTAGCCGTGGATTTTACCTCGTTAGCCTTAGTATCAAAACCAGTCAAGCCTTTGACAGTTGGAGTGCGTGAAAGGTTTGTATTTTCTGGGGAAGCTTGCTGCTTTTGATCTTTGACCTGTCCTTGAACTTTTTCACCTCCTTTATCTGAAGTAGTTTCTTTTTTATTAATAATCAGCTCTGCTAGACGTTTAAGCCAATCTTCAGAGCGTTCTTCATTATTTTTAGATTTTTTAATTAACGAAATTTGATTATCATCTCTAAACGTAGATTTATGTGGCGCTTCAATGTTAAAATTCTTATTACTTCGATCGTATTTAATTTCTTGCTCGTATTCTTGAACTCGATCATCGCCCAAAGTAAAGGACTGACTCACCCGAAGATAATTAGGCTCATTAGGCTCTGCTTCCACCTTGGTTCGATACTTAATCAAAATTGTGCTCTCTGAATACTTCTTAGCAGGAAATTCAGCTGTTAATTTGTTTTTCTTCAATTTAACTAAACTAGAATTTTGAATAAAATTATCATTCTTAATTACTTCAATCGTATCTGGATCTAGAACTAAGCCTTCTGGAATTAAATTTTCCAACTTCAAATCACCAGTATATTTTTCTTTCTTGGGATTCAGCCTTATTTCCCAGGTAATAAAATTTGTCTCTTGGTCATAATGACCTGCCAAACTATTATCAGACTGGTCTTTTGGCTTCTCTTTTTTGTCAGTAACTGCAATCTTAGGCATTGTTTCGTTTTGCTCTATTGCCGCATTTACTGCGATATTTTCTTTAATTAATAAGGCAGCTAAGACTGCGCTTCCGATCAATAACTTTTTCATTCATTTTCCCTCACTTCAAACTTGATCAAAGAGAGTATATCTGAATTAAAATATTAAAGATATTGTTTTGACAACGAAAAAAACAAAAAGCCAGTTAATAACTTAATAAATTTGTTTTTAAACATTTTTAATATCTCCTATTTTATTGAATAAAAAATAAGTCTAATGATTACAGACCTATAATGAATTGAATTTGATGAAAAGTAAAGGGTTTAATCATATTTGCACATAATTTAATACAAATATGCTAATTTAAGTCTTTTATTTTATTTATTTACAGAAAAATAGGGGAATTTATGGATAAAAATTTACTTTATAATTCAAGGCCTTTTGGACATTGTAAGCTTAAGTGCCTGAAAGAAACGCTTTAGGCGTTAAAAAAATTAACAAAAAATCGGGGATGAAAAAAAGACGCTGCGGCGTCTTTTTAATTTTAAACAAATTAATGATTTGACACATATGGTTAAATTAAATAGGAATGTGTTGAACGTTGAGTGGGAGAATAAAATGTTCATGCTGTGCACACAAAAAAACAGGCTTAAAGCCCGTTATTATAGCTTTTGTTCTGCTCTTAAAATCTTTTCCATGCACATGCACAAAAACGTGTGCATATTTTTGTGCATGATTTTTCATAATTCAAAAAAATTAACCTTTACTTATCTTCGTAAAACGTTGATAAATAAAGGTTAATCATGTTTTGTTAGTACTCTGAGTGCTGAATGGCAGAATCGAACTGCCGACCTTCTCTTTACGAGGGAGACGCTCTACCGACTGAGCTAATTCAGCAACCTCATAACACTAAAATTATACCAAAAGTGTGGATTCCATGCAATTAGAGAAGCATATTTCATCTAGTGATGTGATAGTATATTTTAAATTTAATTAAAAAGATGTTGCTTTTGTGTAAACAACATCTTTCGTAAATTGCAATAATAAATTGAACACTTACGCTGTTTGATAGATTTTATCTAAT